>CAMYWZ010000252.1 GCA_947302945.1 uncultured Bacillota bacterium | reverse complement strand
AGCAACTGCATATTGTAGCCGGGAGAGATCCTGGCTACATTTGCAAAAAGTTCATGAGATATGCATCTACGAGGTAAGCATGCGGGGAAGTACATCCGCTGACAAAGTGAGAGTCCAACCGACATAAGTTTGATGTCAGTTGGACTCTTCTTGTAGTGGTTGGATGTTACTGAACCGCGGCTGCCCAGTTTCCCGGCAGAAGATCCGAGAAGTCTTTCTGGCCCTGTTCGTACTGTGGGATGCGGCGAAGGACATCCTCGAGCCAGGCCCGTTCGTCCACGCCGTGAGCCTTGCAGGTGGCAAGCAAGGAGTACACCACGGCAGCTCTCTGGGCTGCCTCATCATCGCCGCAGAACAGGTAGTTCTTGCGGCCGACGGCCAGGGGCCTGATGCTGTTCTCTACCATGTTATCGTCTATCTTGTATCTGCCGTCGGTAACGTAGAGACTGAGTTTCTTAAGGATTCTGTAGGTATATGATATGGCTTCCTCCATCAGCGACTTAGGAGGACACTTGAGCAGATTTACCTCCATCCAGGTCTCGAACTTCTTGAGTTCAGGATAGGCCTTTTCCTGCCGCATGGATTTCCGGCGTTCATAGTTCGGCTTCTTGTCGGCCTCATCCAGGGCATCAGCTTCACGCTCAACTTCATACAGCTTTCCGATATAGAAGAGAGCTTCGTTCGCCAGCTTCTCATTTTCCTTCCTAGCCTCGAAGAACTTGCGTCTGGCATGCGCCCAGCAGCCCAGAAGGAGTTTCCCCTCCATCCCCTCAAAGTGCTCGTACACGATGTAACCGTCGCTCTGGATAGCCCCTTTGAAGTCTTTCAGCAGCCCCATGGCCACGCGGGTGCTCCGGGAACCGTGCTCATAGAAGAAGAAACGGTCCTCCGACATCACGTCTACAACACTCCATACATATCCCTTCACGGCACGGTGCGCCTCGCTGTCGATTACCGGCAACGTGCTTTCGTCCACCTGCACATAGTCACATGCCAGGACATGCGTCCTCAGTAGATTGTAGATAGGCTTGAGTTTCCCAACCACCGCCTTGAACCAGTCGTTGATGGTGGAGGGACTGAGGCTGACTCCCAACTCCTTGTAACTCTCTATCACCCTGTAGAACGGCAGGTGGTAATGATACTTGCTGATAATGATGTCCGCCAGTAGAGAGGCGTCGGCCATGCATTTGTGGAGCGGCGCGGGAGGCAGAGTTGCAATCTCGAAGGTTTTCCGGTCCGGATTCTCCATCTGGAGCTTGCTCTTGAGAACGAACTTGTGTCGGATGATCCGGCGGATGTACATCTTACGGGGTACAAGGACCAGGCTGTCCGTTACCTCCGGAGCCATCTCGGTATAGTCATCCGCATTGTCTAGATCAGGATAAAGATGCTCCTCCTTCACTTCCAGGCGGCTGGTATCAATGGGCTTGCGTACCTTACGGTCGTGAGCTTCTACACGGATAAGTTTGTCCTGCTCGGCAACCGACTTCACGGCTTCTTTATCCAAGCGAGCCTGTTCGTCCGGGTCCATCTCCTGAACGAAAAGGCTGCCGGTAAGTTCCTCCGGCTTTTCCGGAAGACGCACCCGCTCGGTCTTCTGGCCGAAGAGCATCTGGGCGTATTTGGCAAGTGTTTGCTGGGCGCGAAGAAGACGATCCTGA
Organism: uncultured Bacillota bacterium; assembly: GCA_947302945.1. Classification (GTDB taxonomy): domain Bacteria; phylum Bacillota; class Clostridia; order Peptostreptococcales; family Anaerovoracaceae; genus RUG13409. The sequence goes on along the minus strand of CAMYWZ010000252.1, from coordinate 848 downwards.
AGCCCGGAGTTTTCTTCTCTGAGCTTGGCGTTTTCGGCTTCCAGGGCCTGCATCTTTTTCTGTTCCTCGGCGGTCATTTTACCCGTTCTTTCTGTATGTAAAGTTACGAAAAAACGGCCACATATGCAAGTCTGAGGCCGTTTTTCTTTAATTCATTTTGCTGATTTTCAGATGGTTTTCATCTCCTTCAAAGACTCCTCCATCCGGATGTCCCGGAGTGCCTTCAGGCGCCGTAACCGACGCCTCGGATCATCAATGATTCCCTGGATGGTATCAACCAGGCGGTGCCATTCGAAGGGGGTGATGGTGGGATCCCCCTCCTGTACACGCTCCACAAGGTGCATCCTTCCGTGGTCCAGGCGCTTGTTGTAGATGACCAGACCACCGGGTTCATAGCGCAGCAGCTTCAACATATTGTTCGATGCGTTCACGAACACAAAGACGTCTCCGCTGTACAGGTTCTGCTGCATGCAGTTGTTCACGATACCGCTCAGCATGTTGAAGTTCTTCCGCATATCCGTCGGCTTCGAGTAAAGCCAGAACTTCGTGCCGTCTCCAAGGCTGAACATAGCTATAGGCTTTTAAGGATTGTGTATACCATCGCAGGAGTCAGACCACCCTGGATGCGCATGTCCGTACCGGCAATCGTACGGAGCTCAATGCTCATCCAGTTCTCTGCCACAGGATCTGCTTTGGACTTCCCGCGTGAGCCAGGATACGTTGTGGCTGCCATTACTGCCGGAGGCATGCCGCCGGCTACAGGTACGAACCCTTCTGGGACGGCTTCGCGGGCATATTTCTTCTTCCACCAGAAGTATTGGTGCTCCGGAATGCCCTTTTCTTGTAAC
>CAMYWZ010000251.1 GCA_947302945.1 uncultured Bacillota bacterium | reverse complement strand
ACAGACAACCATGCGCCGCAGTCACAGTAATATAAGTGAACCTGAGAACCGTCCCTGAAAGTGCGGCACCAAGAGAATCGTCCCTGATGGTGCGGCACCAGGGAGAACCGTCCCTGATGGTGCGGCACCAGGGAGAACCGTCCCTGATGGTGCGAAGTTGGGGGGCGGGAACTGAAGTTCGTGCTGTTATTCGGGGCGGTTTTGTGATACAATAAAGTGTCATATTATGAGCGGCGCGTGTGATTGCGGCGCTGAAGAATTTGGAGGATGTAATGAAGAATCAGAAACAGGGCGGAGGATGGATGCTCCTCATCATAGGCGTGCTTCTTCTGGCGATAGGCATTTTGTGCTTCATGTCAGAGTCGGAGATGATACTCGGCACAGAGGTCTCGAACATCAACAAGCTGCTTTCGGAGCACAGCCTCAGCAGCAACCTGGACTCCTATCTGGAGATCGATATCGACGCCGTGCTGGACAACTTCGCGGAGATGACCCACAAGACCTACGGCATCACCACCGGCAAGGACCAGTACTACATAATCTGGCTGGATGACGATTCCATGATAGCTCTGGCCGCTAACGGCAAGAGCACCATATCCGAGCTGGACCGCATCATGGACGAGACCTGGGACTACATAGACGACAAGACCGCGGATCTCACCAGCGAAAAGCTCCACCTCAAGGGCAAGCTGGTAAACCTCACCCTTGATGAGAAGAAGTACTATCAGGAGAATCTCGAATACCTCGGCATCACCGAAGAAAAGCGCGACATCCACTACTATAAGATAGACTGCACCGATTCGCAGTTCTTCCTCATCATGATGGTCGTGGTCCTCGTTCTTCTCGGCCTGCTGATGATCTTCCTGTTCGTCAAGCACAGGAAGGCTATGCGCAAAGCCATGGAAGCTTCGGACTACACTTTTGACAAACCGGTCTCGGAAGCCGAGAGGCTGTCCGGATTCTACGATAATTCGAATAAATAGCGCCCAAAGGGAGAGTCTATGAAGGATCACAGCCCGCTGCAAAACGGCTCTGACATAAGGGGAGTTGCCCTCGCGAAAGAGGGCGGAAAGCCCGTCGATCTTACCGACGAGGCTGTAGTTGACATTGCAAAAGGCTTCGTCCTCTGGCTCTCGGAAAAGACAGGCAAAGGCCCGGAAAGCCTCGGGATCGCTGTGGGCAGGGATTCCCGCGTCACAGGGCCGCACATCCAGGAGATCTTCTGCAAAGCGCTGGCTGAAGCCGGGGTCTCTGTTCTGGACTGCGGCATGGCCACCACCCCGGCCATGTTCATGGCTACCGTAAACGACGAGATCTCGCCCGAAGGCGCCGTCATGATCACAGCAAGCCACCTGCCATACGAAAGGAACGGCCTGAAGTTCTTCACGAGGGACGGGGGCCTTGAAAAGGCTGACATCACAAGCGTCCTTAAGCTCGCGTCCGAATCCGCCGAAGACGGCAGCGCGGCTCCCGGCAGCATATTCGAATACGATCTGATGAGTTTCTACAGCACTCATCTGAAGAGGCTCATCTGCAAGGCTCTTGGCTGCGATCCGGCGGTAGATCCCAATACCGGCGCCGAAGTCTTCGGAAGGCCGCTCGAAGGTCTTCACATAGTCGTGGACGCAGGCAACGGAGCCGGCGGATTCTACGTCACGGACGTTCTCGAGCCTTTAGGAGCGGACTGCAGCGGCAGCCAGTTCTTAGAGCCGGACGGCATGTTCCCGAATCACCAGCCCAACCCCGAAAACCCGCAGGCCATGGAAAGCATCTGCGCAGCCGTAAAGGCCGCGAAGGCAGACCTCGGCATCATCTTCGATACGGACGTGGACCGCTCCTCTGCAGTGGACGAGCAGGGCCGTGAGATCGCCCGGAACCGCATCGTGGCGCTCGCCGCCATCCTCGCGTCCGAAGGCCATCCCGGCACTACTATAGTCACCGACAGCATCACCAGCACCCAGCTCGGCGAGTTCCTCACAAAGGAGCTGGGCCTTAAGCACCTGCGCTTTAGGCGCGGCTATAAAAACGTCATAAACAAGGGCCTGGAGCTCAACGCGGCAGGCGAGGACTGCCAGCTCGCGATAGAGACCTCCGGCCACGCCGCCATGAAGGAGAACTACTTCCTCGACGACGGCGCCTACCTTGCCACCCGCATAGTAATCAAGGCCGCGCAGCTTAAAAAACAGGGCCTTGCCATATCCTCGCTCCTTGAAAAGATGCAGGATCCGGCGGAGGCTAAAGAGTACCGCTTCGACATAAAAGCGGAGGACTTCGCGTCATACGCGCAGGACATCCTGGACCGCCTGGAGTCTGCCGTAAAGAGCGGCCAGCTTCCCGGCACCAGTCTGGAGCTCCCCAACTACGAAGGCGTCCGCGTCAACTTCGACAAGACCTGCGGCGATGGCTGGCTCCTCATACGCAAATCCCTCCACGACCCCGTCATGCCCATGAACGTCGAAAGCAACAGGGCAGGGGGAGTTTCGGAGATCTTCGCGCAGATAAGGCCGCTGCT
>CAMYWZ010000250.1 GCA_947302945.1 uncultured Bacillota bacterium | reverse complement strand
TGGCAGGGTGGAATACGTAGAAGGCGGTCTTTAACGCGATGCTGTTCGGACCGCGCTTTCCGTTATAAAACCAGGTGATGACAACGGCCAGCAGAGCGAATGACTTGTCGGGGATGCTGTAGTAAAGGTCGTTGACCATGATGTTGAAGTAGTTGTCCGCCGCCACATACAGCAGGAAGATCACGAAGAATATGAGCTCCATCAGCCTTGTGTAAGTGACGTTGAGCGACACGTAGAAGAATACGATCAGCAGTATGCCGTAAAGGCCCATTTCACACTTGAAGTACCAGGTCAGCCACGTAAAGCCCGCGCCTGCTATGACCAGCGTGAGGCCGGTGAGTATCATGTTGTCGAATCTCTTCTTGATATACTCGGCGGCGCAGAGCACCAGGAAGCCCGCGAGCAGCGTGAACATAACGTTCTGGCTGGCGGTGTCCCAGAACGAACCGTTGAAGAGCAGGTCGTAGGGAAACTCCGAGATGACCGCAAAAACAAGCAGCCTTCTGAAGTAGAGTATCCTGTCAGTCGAGTGTATGACGCCTTCCGCCAGAAGGAAAGCGAAGATAGTATAGGAAAACCAGAGCATGTAGGTGGCCCAGTCGACGCTGCTTTGAGGCAGTATCTGCTGCGCGGCGCCCCAGGCCATCGAGATGCATCCGACTATTCGAAGAGCCAGCCCGTTCAGTCCTCTGTTTTCAAGTCTTTCCGTATATCCAGCCATTACAGGATCATTATACCACTTTCAGCGCATTTTGTTCTTGTTTCTTTGTCCCAGACAGCGGACTGCACTTCTCCGATGTGCGCGCATCCCATAAGGAGCATGCAAAGGCGGCTCTGTCCTATGCCTCCGCCTATGGTGTAGGGAAGCTGCCCGTCGAGAAGGGCTTTATGATAGGGAAGAGTGCGCCTGTCGTCGCAGCCGGCGATGCTAAGCTGCCTGTCCAGACTTTCCGGGGACACCCTGATTCCCATGCTGGAGATCTCCAGCGCCTGCCCGAGTATCTCGTTCCAGAAGAGTATGTCGCAGTTAAGATCCCAGTCGTCGTAGTCCGGGGCGCGAAGGTCGTGAGGCTTTCCGCTTTTAAGCGCTCCGCCGATGCGGAGTATGCAGGCCGTGTGATGCTTTTCGAGGAAGGCGTTTTCGCGCTCCTTGGAGGAGAGGCCGGGGTACATGTCCTCGAGTTCCTGCGAATCTATGAAGGCGACGTTGCGGTCCTTATATGAAAGCTCATTCAGCGCGGGGTACATTTTGCGCAGCTCAAGCTCGGTGTCACAGATGGCGTATACGATCTTCCTGACGGTATCCTTGAGATAGTCTATGCTGCGGTCCTTGACGTTTATGACCTTTTCCCAGTCCCACTGGTCCACGTAGACGGAGTGCAGGTTGTCAAGCTCCTCGTCGCGGCGTATGGCGTTCATGTCCGTGTAAAGGCCGCGGCCTTCGTAGAAATGATAGTCCTTGAGCGCCTGGCGCTTCCACTTGGCAAGCGACTGCACTACCTGGCAGACGCGCCCGTCTTCTTTGATGTCGAACTCGACCTTGCGTTCCACGCCGTTAAGGTCGTCGTTGAGGCCGGTGCCGGCTTCCAGAAACAGCGGGGCGGAGACGCGGCTCAAGTTCAGGGCTTCGGAAAGCCTTGCTTCGAACAGGCTGTGTATCCTGCTGATGGCTTTCTGAGTGTCGTATGAATCCAGTCTGGCCTTGTATCCTTCCGGAATTATAAGCTTGCTCATGCTCTGGCCTCCAGTTGTTCTATTGTTGCTATCTGTGCGCAGACGGCGAATACTTCCATGGCGGGACGCAGCTCTTCCACAGGCGGGAAGGACGGGGCGATACGCAGGTACCTGTCGTCGGGGTCGTGATGGAAGGGGTGGGTGGCTCCCGGGCCTGTCATCGTGACTCCGCAGGCCTTGACCAGCTCGTTGATGCGGGTGGCTGTGCCGTCGTTTGCGATGAAGGTTATGAAATAGCCACCCTTGGGCCTGGTCCAGTCTCCGGCGCCTTTGCCCGCGAGCTCCTTTTCGAGCACGTCGAAGACGGTGTCGAACTTCGGACGCAGCAGCGCGGCGTGCTTCTGCATTATCTTTTCAATGCCTCCCTGGCTCTTGATGAAGCGCAGGTGGCGCAGCATGTTCATCTTGTCCCAGCTTATGGTCTCGTACTTCACCTGGCTCTCGGTGAAATCTATGTTGGCTTTGGACGCGCCGAAGAAGCCTATGCCCGAGCCCGCCATCGTGATCTTTGACGTGGATCCGAACATGTAGACCATATCCGGGTTTCCGGCTTTTTTGCACTCGTCGAGTATGTTGAGAAGGGGCACGTCCTCGTAGATGTGGTGTACCATGTAGGAGTTGTCCCAGAAGATGCGGAAGTCGTTTGCCGCGGGCTTAAGGTTTGCCAGCGCCCTGACGGTGTCGTCTGAGTAGGTGATGCCCAGGGGGTTGGAGAATTTGGGTATGCACCACATGCCTTTGACGGTCGGGTCGGACTCGACGTGCTTTCTGATAAGATCGACGTCGGGGCCGCTTTCGCTTGTCGGCAC
>CAMYWZ010000249.1 GCA_947302945.1 uncultured Bacillota bacterium | reverse complement strand
TTGCCCCTGCGGACGATACGTCGAGCAGAAGCTTCTTCCTGCCTGAGGCAGTCCTGATCTGCATGACTATCCTGTCCGTTTCGGGCTGGCTTATCTTTTCAATTTTCGATGAGAGCAGCTGGGGCCTTATCTCTGAGAGTACCGCGGCTGCCATGAAACCGTCGTATGCCATTATTTATCGAATTTTGCCGATACCTCTGCCATAAGGCTCGAAATAGGAAGTCCCTGGGTGCACACCTGTTCGCAGGCGCCGCAGGACAGGCAGTCCTTCGCCTTTCCGTGAGTTTCGGAGAGTTTTTTGTACTTTCCGGTGAATGCCATGCGCATGCCGAAGATCTCGCTCTTGTTGTAAAGCTCGAAATATTCGGGGATGGCGATCTTCATGGGACAGCCGTCCACGCAGTATCTGCAGGCGGTGCACTTGATCCTGGTGCAGCTGTCGAGGAGCGTGTTAAGGGCTGCCATCTTGTCGAGCTGCTCTTTTGAAAGAGGCTTGAAGTCCTTCATGTAGGCCATGTTTTCCGTGAGCTGATCCATGCTGCTCATGCCGGAGAGGACTATCATGACGTTCTCCATTGATGCCGCAAAGCGTATTCCTGCCTCTGCAGGGCTGGCTCCGGGTACTATCCCGGCAAGTGCTTCCTTAACTTCCTGCGGAGGAGAAGCCAGCGCGCCGCCGCGCAGCGGCTCCATTATCGAAAGCTGAACTCCGTGTTTTACTGCAATATCGTGCAGCTTAGAAGATTCTACGCCGCTGTCGAACCAGTCGTAATAATTCAGCTGGATCTGCACCAGTTCCGGAACGTAATCGCTGAGTATGTATTCAAGCTCTTCGGGCTTTCCGTGGAACGAAAAACCTATGCGGCGTATCTCCCCTTCTTCCTTCTTTTTCGCGAGAAAGTCCAGGACTCCGAGTTCCTTTGCGGTGTCGAAACGCTCCCGGCTTATCGCGTGCATGAAGTACCAGTCGAAGTACTCAGTGCCGAGCCTCTGCTTCTGCTCTCCGTAAATGCGCTGGACGTCGGACTTTTCGTGAAGGAAATCTATAGGAAGCTTGTCTGTTATGGTAAAGCTCTCTCTGGGATGGCGCTTTACAAGAAGGTCCCCGATCACAGACTCGCTTCTGCCCTTGTGGTAAAAGTAAGCTGTGTCGAAATAGGTAAACCCTTCTGCAAGATACCTGTCGAACATTTCTGCAGTCGTCTTCACGTCTACGCTTGCAGGGTCGTTCCTGTCGGTCAGGGGGAGCCTCATGGTGCCGAATCCGAGCTTTTTCATTTTCATTCTCCTAATGACGCCAAAATGTGATAGAATATATAAATATAATATCATCTTTGAAAGGAAAACTCTATGATAAAATCGATGACCGGCTACGGCCGGGGCGAATATACCGATGAAAAGCGCAGCATCAGCTGCGAGATCAAGTCAGTCAACCACAGGTTCTGCGAGATAAGCGTCAAGCTCCCCAGACGCTACCAGTTCGCGGAGGAAAAGATCAAGGCCAGAGTCAAGGCTGCCGCTCCCAGAGGAAAGATAGACGTAAGCATCATCGCGGACGACCTCGGCATGAACGCTTCGGAGATAAGGCTCAACACCCAGGCTGCGGAAGCGTACTACAAGAGCCTTACAAGCCTTAAGGACATGCTCCCCGGCCTTAAAGGCGAAGTGGACCTCCAGCTCATCTCCCAGATGCCGGAAGTTCTTAAGACCGTCCCTGCAGAAGAAAACGAGGACGAGATACTCGCCGCCATATATGCAGCAACCGACAAAGCCATCGAAAGCTACGACCTGATGAAGGTCACCGAAGGCAAAAAACTCGTGGAAGACATCATCCTTCGCGGGAGGCTCATAAAAACCACAGTTGAGTCCATAGAAGAGTACGCTCCGCAGGTAGCCGAAAACTACAAGCAGAAGATGAAGGAGCGCATCCAGGAGCTTCTCGGAGACAGCGCCGCCGTCCCGGAAGACCGCATCCTTCTTGAAGCCGCCGTGTTCGCGGACAAGTCCAACATCACGGAAGAAATAGTAAGGCTCAGGAGCCACTGCCAGCAGCTCGAAGACATCTGCAAAGGCACCGAAGCCGCCGGCAAGAAACTGGACTTCCTGGTCCAGGAGATGAACCGCGAGGCCAACACCATAGGCTCAAAAGCCAACGATTTCAATATAACCGACAAAGTCATGATACTCAAAGCGGAAATCGAAAAGATACGCGAACAGGTTCAGAATCTTGTATAGAAAAGGAGAAAGACCATGACAGCAGACAAGCTTCAGAAAGCAATGATAGAAGCCATGAAGGCCAGAGACGCGGAGCGCAAGGAAGCGATTTCCCTTCTCGTAGCCGCTGTAAAGAAGAACGCCATAGACGCGGGCTGCAGGGACAACATCCCCGAAGAGATGGTGGACAGCACCATACTCAAGGAGCTCAAGGCAACAAAGGAACAGATAGACACCTGCCCCGCCAGCCGCGCGGACCTGCTGGAGCAGTACAAGTTCAAGCTCTCCGTGATCGAGGAGTTCGCTCCAAAACTGCTCTCTGCCGAAGAA
>CAMYWZ010000248.1 GCA_947302945.1 uncultured Bacillota bacterium | reverse complement strand
TGGATGGATGCCTTGATGGCAGGACCCGTGCGGAACCTGAACCTGGAACATCCATAAGCCCCAATGGCGTGAACTGTATTATAACGCAGGCGGCTGGATTCGGCACCAAGAGAACCGTCCCTGATGGTGCCACAAAAAACAGCGCGGGCAAAAAGACCGCACTGTAAAAAATGCATATAGAGCAATACAGGGCGTTTTCATAAGTCGGAAGCGCCCTGTATGTGTGTCCGATGTCGTTTTTTAGCCGAGGAGCAGCAGGCAGAACACCAGGGTGAACAGCGCTACTGTTTCGATAATACCTACTACAATGAAGTAGTTCGCTGTACCTTTGCCCGTAGCACCGAGAGCGTCGGATGCTGCAGCTGCGGTCTTGCCCTGGAACAGAGCGGAAAGACCGATCGCAAGTCCTCCGAAGAGGCCTACGCCGAAGGCCAGTCCTGCGTCAGCGCCGCCTGCGACAGCGTTCCTTATGAAGTTCATGAGAAGGAAGCCGTAGATGGTCTGGGTGAGCGGAGCTCCCGAGAAAGCTATCATAATGAACGGAGCCGGCTTTCCTGCAGCGTAGCACTTCTTCCAAGCGCCTACAGCAGACATACCCGCGAAACCTGTTCCGAAAGCGGAACCCGCTGCAGAAAGACCAAGAGCAGCAGCCATACCTACAAATGCCATATTCATAATAGATCTCCTTTAAAACAGTTATTTATCTCGATTTAATTGTTACCGTTATCAGCGCTTTCCGCCTTCTTGTTCTTTTTGAACGGTTCGTAGGCTATGCCTGTCCATTCCAGACCTGCCTGGCCGGAGAACTCAAGCACGTTGAGCCTTACGCCGTGGACCACTACGGAAAGAAGCCCCATTACCAGGTTGAGTCCGTGTCCTATCAGAAGCACCACTATCGCCAGCACGAACCACGGTCCCATGAAGTTCTCCGCGATCCCGTTGAAGCTCTGCGCTATCGCCAGCGAAGCCATGCCTACCGCGAAGAGCCTTATGTAGCTCATGACGTTTCCGAAGCAGCTTATCGTATCCAGGAACACCGTGAACGCGCCGCCCAGGCCCGCTTTTATGCCCTGTCCGAAGCTCTTGCCCGGTTCCATTCCGCCGAACAGCACCACTATGACGAACGCCGCGCCTATGATGATGAACACCGGCTTGAGGTTTATGTCCTCACCCAGCACCAGATACAGGGACAGCAGGTACATGGCGCAGGCCGCGAACAGCCACCCTATATCCGCAATGAAGCTGAGATTCTTCTCGCTTATCTTCTTGCGTATGCTCAGCAGGCATCCGAGTGCTATCTGGATGACGCCCAGCGTGAACGAGAACTTGATGATCGTGTTCTGCTGAGCGGTCGTCGTGACGCCGAAGTACTGCGGGTAGTTGGCGAAGCTCGGGATGACCAGCGACTTCAGCAGCGGGATGTTCATGGCTGCCTCGGAGCCGAACCAGGTTCCGGTTATCGCGCCCCAGACTATCGTGCCTATCGACAGCACGTAGACCAGGAAGACCACGTTGGAAAGCTTCTTCGTCTTGACATGCAGCACTATCGCCACTATCAGGAAGATGAAGCCGTAGGCCGCGTCGCCTATTATCATGGCTGTGAATACCGTGAAGAATATCAGGAACCACAGCGACACATCCTGCTCTCTGTAGCCCGGCAGTATGCCCAGGACCCCGAACAGCGGCTCTATTATCTTCGAGACCTTGCTGTATTTGACCTTGGTGGGCACCTGCTCGTCGTCTTCGGGAGGATCTTCCGCCGCCCAGGCCCAGCCGTGCGCTCCGGCGAAGCTCGTGAAGCTTTCCATTCCGTCTGCGGGCACGTAGCCTGACAGCCACACGAGATCGTCTTCCACCTGAGCGGTCTGTTCCGCCGATGAGTAAAGCTCCTCGTCCTGGATCTTTACCAGCTGAGCGTCGAAACTGCTCAGATAGGCGGCCGCTTCCTTGAGTTCCTTGTCGCACTGGGCTATTCCCTGGCCGCAGCTTTCGATCTGCGCCTTGAGCTTTGAGAGGCTCTTTTCGGGGAGAGCGAACTCTGCTGCCTCAGTGCCTTCCGGAAGCTTTCCAAGCACCGCGATGGACGCCGTCTTGCCGGACGGGGCAAGCTTTACGTACCTGACGCTTTCGTCTGCCGCAAGCTTTGCCAGTTCCTTTTCAGGCACCCGGTAGAAGTGGAAGTCCAGCCCTTGCTCTTTCAGCTGGCGGGCCAGCTTCGGGGAGAAGTCTCCCCAGTCGCCTATTCTCTCGGCTTCCGCCGAAGCTTCGTTTCTTTCCTGGAGAAGTTCCGCCTTGCGCGAAAGAAGCGAACGCACCTTGCCGTACAGCTCCGCGAAGCTTACATCCGTCAGGACGGGCTCCTTCGGAGTGTTCTTGTCGGCGTACTCCTTAAGCGCGATGGCTGTCCTGGACATCTCCGAGAACTTTGCCGCCACTTCCTTGTCGGCGCTCTTCTTCTCCGCTATGTGGACTGCGCCCAGATCCATGAGCGCGTCCAGCATCTCCTGTTTCTTGCCGGCAGTCGACACGATGTAGACTTTTTTCATCTTTTCTATCATT
>CAMYWZ010000247.1 GCA_947302945.1 uncultured Bacillota bacterium | reverse complement strand
ATCAGTTCTTCGACGGTCCTGCGCGTGATTGAGGGGTCGAAGCCCGGGCGGACGGTGTAGGAAGCGGAGCTTCCGGCGCCTCGCCTGCCGGCGAAGGCCGCGATCGCGGCTATCGTGGGCACCCAGATGCTGCGGCTCTCGGCCAGCGCCTGACGGCACTCGCCGTCCATGAAGCAGCCGTGCTCTATGCTGTCGGTGCCCGCCTCGATTGCCGCCATGACGGTGTCCCTGCCGTTGCAGTGCGCCATCACGGCAAAGCCCTCGCCGTGGGCGATGTTTACGAGCTCTTTGATCTCAGCCGCGTCAAGCGGCGGGCAAGAGAGCTCGCCGTACTTTGCAAACGTGACGATGCCGGAATACATGATCTTGACAAAGTCCGCGCCTTTTGAAGCGGACTCGCGTATCAGCTGAAGGAACTCCCGGGCATCCGCAAATTCGCGCCCGACTATGCCGCCGTAGCGGCCCTTCTTATGCGTCGCGAATACCGGGGTGACGTAGTCTATCCCAAGCTCGGGATGCTGCTGCACATAGGCTTTTGCCTCCGCGCTTACGCCTTTTGCGTCCCCTCCGTCCCTGAAGTAAGAAACGCCGCAGGCTGAAATAGCATCAAAAGCCGCGGCGTAACTGTCGCTTCGCATCATTATGTGTCCGTGACACTCATAAAATCTGCTCAATTCCTGTTGGCTCCCAAAAGCGTTTCAGTGCTGCTTTTTCAGAAGCTCCTCCCACTCTTTGATTATGCGGCGGTCCGCGAAGTAATCTATGCGCATGGCCTTCTGCACGCGTGCGAGGACCTTGCCCGTGCGCTCCTGCGCGAGCTCCGTGCCTGCCCTGATGATGTCGTAAACGCTGTCGATGTCAGCCTCCCACCTGGCGCGCTCTGCGCGTATAGGCGCGAGCGTCTCGTCCAGGACGTTTATGAGGAACTTCTTGCAGGTACCGTCCCCCAGGCCGCCCCTGCGGTAGTGCTCCTTCATCTCTTCGAGGTTCGCGTAGTCCGGAAGGAACTCGCGGAAGTGATCGTCAGTAGCGAAGGCATCGAGGTAGGTGAACACCACGTTGCCCTCGGTGTGGCCGGGATCTTCTATGCGAAGGTGCGTGGGGTCCGTGAACATCTTGCCGTTGACCTGTTTCTTGATGGTCTTGCTGTCGTCCGAGAGGTATATGCAGTTGCCAAGGGACTTGCTCATCTTGGCCTTTCCATCGATGCCCGGGAGCCTTCTTTCCACAGCGTTTTCGGGGATCATGGCCTTGGGGAGGACCAGGGTCTCGCCGTAGGTGCGGTTGAACTTTTCGACTATCTCGCGGGTCTGCTCTATCATGGGCAGCTGGTCTTCGCCAACAGGGACCAGGGTGGCGTCGAAGGCTGTGATGTCCGCTGCCTGGGAGATCGGATAGGCAAAGAAGCCGACGGGAAGACCTTCGTCCTCGAAGCCGCGCAGAGCCATCTCAGCCTTTACGGTCGGGTTCCTTGAAAGCCTTGCCGTGGTGACCATGTTCATGTAGTAGAACGTGAGCGCGTGCAGGGCCGGCAGCTGCGACTGTACGCAGATGGTAGTGATCTTGGGGTCGAGGCCTGCGGAAAGGTAGTCCAGGACGACGTTGATGATGTTGTCCCTGATCTTTCCGGGATTGTCCGCGTTGTCCGTAAGAGCCTGGTCGTCCGCGATGAGGATGTTGATCTCGTCGAACTTGCCGGAGTTCTGGAGCGCCACGCGGCGCTTAAGAGAGCCGACGTAATGGCCCAGGTGAAGGCGTCCTGTGGGGCGGTCTCCGGTGAGTATGATCTGCCTTTGCTGCTTGTTATCCATTTTATGATCTCCTTGATACGGCTTTGAATGCCGTTTGTTTGCCGTTGTTTTGAGGTCCTATACGACCTGGAATATGAAGAACTTGAGGTACTCGGTCTCCGGGACGCCCCAAAGCACAGGATGGTCCGGTGACTGACGGCGCTCTTCTATCTGCCTGAGCTGCACGCTTGCGTCTTTGGCGGCTTCCGTAAGCATCTGCCTGAAGAGCTCCGCTGTCATGAAGTGGCTGCAGCTTGCGGTGGCAAGGTAGCCTCCGCGCGGCAGCAGTTTCATGGCTTTGAGGTTGATCTCCTTGTAGCCTTTGTATGCGTTTTTGACTGTGGCTCCGCTCTTTGTAAAAGCCGGAGGGTCCAGTATTATGTAGTCGAAGGGGTGCTTTTTCGAGGCAGCCAGCTCCGTGAGGTAGTCGAAGACGTCTGCCTGCACCGTTTCTATTTTGTCCGAAAGGCCGTTGAGTTCCGCGTTTCTGCGGGTCTGGGCGATGGCGGCCTCGGAGATGTCGACGGCGGTGACGGATGCCGCGCCGCCCTTCGCGCAGTTGAGCGCGAAGGCCCCGGTATGCGTAAAGCAGTCCAGGACACGCATACCGGCCGCCGGCCTGCCGGCGGCGGCGCGGTTATACTTCTGGTCCAGAAAGAACCCCGTCTTCTGACCGTTTATATAATCCACGTCGTAGAGTATCCCGTTCTCCCTGATGATAACATGACCGCTGATGCCTTCCCCTTCAGGGGAAGGCTTCCAGTACCCTTTCTCCTGCTTCAGCCCTT
>CAMYWZ010000246.1 GCA_947302945.1 uncultured Bacillota bacterium | reverse complement strand
GGACCCCAAGCTCGTCATCCTGGGCATCTACTACGTTGTTGTCATCGCGTTCTACGTGGTGTTCAACATAGTGGTCGTCAACTACCGTCCGGTGCTCGAGGACGGCGCTCTGGAGGCATCGTACCCGTCTTCGCACACGATGCTCGCTGTCTGCGTTTTCATGAGCACCATAGTTCAGATAGCCCTCGGCAAGGGAACTGACGGCTTTAAAAAAGTCGTAAAGATCGTGATGCTGGCTCTTACCGCCGTGATGGTCGTCGGACGGCTCATCAGCGGCGTTCACTGGTTCACTGATATAGTCGGAGGCGTCCTGCTTTCCGCCGCGCTCTTCATGATGTATTACACCGCCGTGCAGTACGTCGAAGAAGCCCGCCTGAACGCGGAAGTCTTAAGACCGTAGGCCGGAAGAAGGGAGATGGAGGCTGATGTTTACTGAGAATGTTTGCAAGACGCTGTTCTGCGACGTTGCGGTCGTGGGAGGCGGTGTGGGCGGATGCGCCGCGGCCATAGAGGCGGCCAGAAAGGGCCTGCACGTAACTCTGTTCGAAAAGGGCGTGTCGCTGGGCGGCCTCGCAACCAACGGCTACGTTCCGTCGATAGCGGGCGGCATAGAGGGAATATGCCTTGAATTCGCGAGGCGCCTTCAGGACATGGGGCAGCTTCGCAACAACTTCGGAAAGAACCTCAGAAACCCGGTTTTCGAGCCCGAATACGGCAAACTCGCTCTCGAGGACATGGTCTTCGAAGCCGGAGCCCGCATAGTCTACGACTCCACCCTGATCTATTCCGACACCGAGGACGGCGTGATCAAAAGGATCATATTCTACACCAAAGGCGGCTACATGGCCGTCAAGGCCAAGATCTACATAGACGCCACCGGCGACGGCGATCTTTCGGCGCTTTCCGGAGCCCCGTACGAGATAGGCGGTCAGGACTTCGCAGGTCTTAACATAGCTTCCACGCTCGGTTCCCGCTGGGCAGGCGTCAACCTCAAAAAGTACGCCGAGGCCGAAAAAGCCTACAAGGAAGAGCAGCTCGCAAAGGGCGTTAAAAATCCGAAAAACCTCGTCATAGCCCTCGAAGAAGAAGCCATAGCCAAGGGAGAACTCACAAGGAAAGTCGGCAATAAGAACGGCTTCTTCAAGCAGCATATCCCCAACACTCCGGAGGAGAACGCGGACATCATAACCTTCGCGTTCCACAGCTACTACTGCCACACCACGGACGCCGAGGACATCACCCGCCAGATACTCGAACAGCACCAGCTGATGAAGCAGTTCCACGCCTTCCTTAAGAAATACGTGCCAGGCTATGAAAACGTAAGGCTCGTAGGCATGGGCAACCTCCCCGGGACAAGGGAGTCCAGGCGCGTGTTCGGCGAGTACATGCTCAAGGCCTCGGACGTAGCCTTCGGCAGCAAGTTCGAGGACGGCATAGCCCGCTTCCCCGAGATGTTCGACACACACCATCCGACCAATGAAGACTGGTTCTTCATGAGGCACATACACGTTCCCGCGCCGGAAGGCACCGCCGTCTGCGAGGATCAGCACATAGGCGTCAACTGCGACGCTAAGATGCACCCCTTCGGCGTTCCCGCAGGCATACCCGCAAGGCCGGATCCCAGAGACTACTGCGAGATCCCGTACCGCTGCCTCATCCCTCAGGACGTGGACAACCTGCTGTGCGCAGGCCGCTGCTGTTCCGCCGAATTCCACGCCAACGGCGCGATGCGCATCATAGGGCCGGCCATGGGCACAGGCCAGGCGGCCGGACTTGCCGCAAGCATCGCGGTCAGGGAGAGAGTCCGTCCCAGAGACATCCCAGGGACCACGGTCCGCAGACTCATGATAGAGGAGGGCGTTCCTCTCGACAAGCCCACCGACGGCTACTGGCAGGAGCTTCGCGAGAAGGAAGGGGAGTACTCCATCAACGCCGGAGACGCCATCTCCATAGTCCCGTCGAAATAACGCGCGGCCGCTCGCAATAACACGGAAACACAAAGCCCGGAACGCAAAAAAGCGCGTCTCCGGGCATTTTTCCGCTTGCAATAAGAACAAATGTTCGTTATAATTGAACCGTGAGGGATCGTATGAAGGCAGTATCAAGACCTATAGACACGGTAGTGGTGTTCTGCGGGGGCAGCAAGCCGCTCCCGTATAAATTCAGATATAAGGACGCGGACGGAAACAGCACGGAAGTGCTCGTCGGGCGCATTTTCATAGCCGAAAAGCAGAAGGTAGCCGGCCGGCAGGTCTTTGTGTACGACTGTCAGAGCAGCATCAGCGGCAGGCAGCGCAGGTATCAGCTCAAGTACCACGTAGACGACCAGCGCTGGGAGATCTATAAGATGTAGCAGGTCCCAAAAAATAAAGCGTTTTTAAGTGTTTTTTGTCCTTGACAGAGGGCACCTTAAATGCTATTATTTTTCGTGCAGTTGCTTTTTTGCACTGCTTTTGTGTGGCGGGATGGCTCAGTTGGCTAGAGCATTCGGTTCATACCCGAAGTGTCGAGGGTTCGAGTCCCCCTCCCGCTACCATTTTTGGGGCCCGGTAGTTCAGCAGGTTAGAATGCCAGCCTGTCACGCTGGAGGTCACCGGTTCGAGCCCGGTTCGGGT
>CAMYWZ010000245.1 GCA_947302945.1 uncultured Bacillota bacterium | reverse complement strand
GGTACTCCGTAGGACCGCTCCTGTGGTAGATGACGTCTTCCACGAGGTACTTGGGAAGGTTGAGCCCGCCTAAAGTTACAAACGAATGGCTCCTGCCCTGCCTGATGTTTATCTCGAAGAGCTTGTAGCCGCCGGTCTTGGCGTTGTACTTGAGGTCGAAGTTGGCGTAGCCGACGTAGTCTATGCTCTCCAGGAAGGCCTTCATGGTATCGAAAAGCTTCTGGTCGAAGGCGGGGACTATGGCGTCGTAGTCTCCGTAGGAGGCCGGGGCCTTGTCTTCAAGCACTATCTGCCCAAGAGCCATGAACGTTACCTTGTGGTTGTGGTCCACGTATGCGTTCAGCACGCGGAGCGCGGAATCGTCCCCCTCTATGTACTCCTGGATGATGAGATCCCCTTCGTAAGTGGATCCATAGACGCGGGAGAGGATGTCCCTGAATTCCTCCTCCTTGTAGACGACGAAGATCTTCTTCTTGCCCTCGAACGAGGACTTCCAGTAAGAGACGCTGTCGCTGGGCTTTACTATTATGGGGAAATCGAACGGCAGCTTTATGTCCTTGTATATCTCCTTGGTGCAGATGAAGGTCTTCGGGTAGTCCAGGCCGTGCTCCTCGCAGGTCTTGTAGAAGTTTTCCTTGATGATGAGCTTGTTCATCATCTCCTCGCTGATGTAGGGGACGATGAAGTCCTTTTCAAGCTGCGGTTTGTTCTCCACTATGAGCCTTGCGTAGACGTCCGAGCAGGCTATGAGTATGAGTTTGGCCTTGCTGTACTTTTCTCTGATCTTCGCAAGGGTGCCGAAGAAGACTTCTTTTTTCTCTATCTCGCTGTTCTGGTAGATCTCCAGAAGCTGCGAGTATCTGGTCTCCCCGTAGCCGGCCTTGCAGACCGCTATGCTTTTGATATGATACTCCAGGTAAAAGCCCACGGCCATGCCGTAGACGTTCCTGTCACTGCCGAAAAGTACAGGTATGAATTCCTGAGTTGTAAGATCCAGTCCGCTTATCTTCACGTTATCGCCTCCTGTATTTTATTATTATACCATAGAACAGACCTGCCTTGAATGCTGAAAATACATTTGTCATCTCAAGTTTTTTTTAGTATAATGCAAGGTACGAAATATAGGCCGGTGAAGGATCATGCTCAGAATATACCCGTCTGTTTTCAACGGAACACTGAAGGCTCCCGCCGCTGCGGATCATGCGCAGAGGCTGCTTTTCATGTCCTCGATACCGGCTCTTGATACGACAGTCTGCAACATCCCGGACTGCGACGACGTGGACTCCGCGATCGGCTGCCTTACGGCTCTTGGCTGCGAAGTGCAGCGCTTCGGAAACAGCTGCGCGGTAAAGCCCTTCCCCAAGAACGTCCCGCTGCGCACCGTAAGCCTGGACTTCGGGCAGAGCACCACGGCCTCCCGTATAGCCATAGCGCTGGCCGCGGCTTCGGCATCAGCGCGGACTGCAAAGCCACCGGGGAGAACCCTCACATAAAGAACTTTTCGCTAACCAGCCGCATGGCCCTGAGGGGCGTCCGCTTCACAGGCTTTTCCCTGCCGTTTTCCATGCAGGGCAGGCTCGAGGCCGGTGAATACGCCCTGGACGGCGACGAGGGCTCGCAGTTCATCTCCGCCCTCCTCATGGCTCTTCCCCTGCTCCCCGAAAGCAGCACCATAGTGCTCAACTCGCCGCTCGTGGACAGCTCCTTCGTGGACCTTACCATAGAGTCCCTGAAGAGCTTCGGCATCAAAATAGAAAAGACCGACCGGGGCTATTCCATCCCCGGCAGGCAGTACTACAGCTCGCCTGTAAGTGTGAATACCGAGAACGACTGGGGCCTTGCGTCCTTGTGGATAGCGGCCGGAGCCGCCGGCGGTGAAGGCAAAGGCAAAGTCACCGTCACGGACCTCCCTGCAATGTCACCGCAGCTTTACAGGAACGTTACAAGGGAGCTTCCTCTTATCGCCCAGGACTTTACCGAGCTTGATTTTGACGCTTCAGAGTGCCCCAGCCTCGCAACGTTCTACGCAGCTATGGCAGCGGTAAAAGGCGCGACTGTAAGGATCAGCGGTGTTCCCCAGCTTAAGAGCAAGGAGACAGACCGCCTCAAAGTAATGAAAGGCATTTGCGAAGCCCTCGGCCAGAGCGCGGAGATCACCGACGACGGCATAGCCATCACCGGATGCGGCAGGCCGAACTACAAGGAAGACACCGCAGTCTGCTGCCAGGGAGACGCCTGGGTCTTCATGTCCATGGCCCTTGCCGCGGCCAAACTGGACCGCCCCATCCTCCTCGACAGCGAGCACGCCCCCGAAAAGATCTACCGAAGCTTCCTCGAGGACTACAAGACCCTCGGCGGCAGCTTTGAAATGCTGTAGAACATGCAAGCGATACGAGATCGCTGCTCCCCTTTGCTGAAAGAAATATGAGCATCTTAAAGTTTCAGGAAATCGCACACAAAATGATCCCCGGAAGAATTCTCGGGCCTGTTTATAATAAAATTTACTGCTTCGAAGAATTGTTAGACCCTGAAGTGTATAGGGAAAAAGTGGATCAGCTTATGAATAAGAAAGCATTATCAGCTGACAACACTTATTTCGTTATCAGAAGAAGCTATCG
>CAMYWZ010000244.1 GCA_947302945.1 uncultured Bacillota bacterium | reverse complement strand
CGAGCAAAGACCGGAGAGAAGCGTATTCTTTTTTTTCCGAAGAATTGAAAGCGCAGCCGGACTTCGCGGACGAAGCGGAAGAGCCCGGCGGGGACGATGGTGAGGGTACCGTGTAGTTTGCTGCGTTGCTGCGATCTATTATGTTTTGCTGCGTTTGGCTGTTTAGTCCGCTTTTCCGCCGGACTGCTGATGCTCTAAGGGTTGCTGCGATGCTGTTTGTGTTCATTTCGGTCCGGACAGGGGCAATAATGTGTCCCGTTTTGGTTTATTCTGTATTTGCGGGACACGCTTGTGTTCGTTTTTCATGTGTTTTTTGATCAAAAAGGTGTCTCAAATAAACAAATTATGGATAATTGGACACAATATTGACTGGTTTTGGGGACTATTTTACGATTTGATACAGATTACTAGTGTCCCGGTCGATCCTTTTTTTGTGAATTGGGACACATTCATTTAGAAAAAACGTCTGATACGGATACGGAAGTGGTTCCCGGCTGAAAACATGCTTCGGAATCATGTTCCGCAGGGGCGCCCCCGGTCCGCAGAACCGTTACTTGTTGATTATTGAGCCTTAAAATACTAAAATAAAGTATTAAGTATATAAGGAGCGCATCATGATAAAGCTTTACGATACAGGCATATACCTGCTTGGCGGCACGCAGATAGTTGCGGACGAGGCTCAGCTGGAGGCCCTCACCGGAAGAGCGGCGGATAAAGAAGCCGCCCGCAGAGGCACCATGGCCTGGAGCATACTTAGGGATCACAACACAAGCGGAAACATGGACGATCTTAAGCTCAAGTTCGACTCCATGACCAGCCACGACATCACCTACGTGGGCATCATCCAGACCGCAAGGGCTTCCGGCATGGCGGAGTTCCCGCTGCCCTACGTTCTCACAAACTGCCACAATTCGCTCTGCGCCGTGGGCGGCACCATCAACGAGGACGACCACAAATTCGCCCTGTCCGCCGCCCACAAGTACGGCGGCATATACGTTCCTCCCAACATGGGCAACATCCACAGCGTCAACAGGGCGGAGGAGAGCTCGCCAAGCAGCTCGTCGGCCGCACCTACGACCTTGCAAAGCCGCAGGTCATAGCGGTCTACCTTACCGGAAAACCAAGGCCCGGCGTCGGCCCGCACGACGTGGCTCTGTCCATAGTCGGCGCGGTCTATAAGAACGGCTATGTTAAGAACAAGGTCATGGAATTCGTCGGCCCCGGAATAGCCGGTCTTTCCATGGAATACCGCAACGCCATAGACGTAATGACTACGGAGACCACCTGTTTAAGCTCCATCTGGGTCACGGATGAAAAGACCAGGGAGTACCTTGCCATGTGCGGAAGGCCGCAGGACTATAAGGAGCTTAAGCCTGCTTCCTGCGCCTGATACGACGGCTGCATATTCATAGACCTTTCAACCATCGAGTGCACCATAGCCATGCCCATGCACCCGTCCAACACCTATACCATCAGGGAACTTAAAGAGAACGCGGCGGACATCCTTCACCTTGTTGAAGAGGACGCCAACAGGCAGCTTAAGGGCGTAAAGATGGATCTTTCCGGGAAACTGCGCGGAGGAGACATCTGGGTGGAGCAGGGCGAGATAGCCGGCTGCAGCGGCGGCACCTTCGAGAGCGTCTGCGCGGCGGCGGACATCCTGCGCGGAAAGAGCATCGGAAACGGAGCCTTCTCGCTCAGCATATATCCGGGTTCGCTTGCGGCTTACTCTCAGCTTCTTAAGAACGGCTGCGCTCTGGATCTGGTGCAGGCAGGCGCCCTCATGCGCGAATGCTTCTGCGGCCCGTGCTTCGGCGCGGGGGACACTCCTGCAAACGGGGAGCTCTCCATACGCCACACCACCCGCAATTTCCCCAACAGGGAAGGCAGCAAGCCCGGCGAAGGCCAGATCTGTGCCGTGGCCCTCATGGACGCCCGCTCCATCGCTGCAACTGCTGCAAACGGCGGCAGGCTCACCGCGGCAACAGAACTGGATACAGATTACAGGACTTACGAAGAAGCTCTGGACATGTCCGTCTACGAAAAGCGCGTCTACAGCGGCTGGGGCAGGCCGGAGCCGGAAACGGATCTCGTGTTCGGCCCAAACATCAAGGACTGGCCGGAAATGCCTGCGCTTACGGACGATCTTCTCGTAAAGATATGCTCGTACATAACAGACCCCGTTACCACCACGGACGAGCTCATTCCATCCGGGGAAACCAGCTCCTACCGCAGCAACCCCGAAAGGCTCTCGGAATTCGCGCTCTCAAGAAGGGATCCGCAGTACGTTCCCAGAAGCAAGGTGCTGCGTCAGGCAGAAAGGGACAGAAGGGCAGGGAAAGGACTTTCAGAAGAAATAAAAGCGGTCTATGCCGCTCTTGAAAAGGCAGGTATAAAGACGGATCCTGAAGGTACGGATATCGGCTCCGCCATCTACGCCAACTGCCCCGGAGACGGCTCCGCCCGCGAGCAGGCCGCTTCCTGCCAGCGCGTCATGGGCGGCTCCGCCAACTTCGCCAAAAGCTACGCCACCAAGCGCTACCGCAGCAACTGCATCAACTGGGGCATGACTCCGTTCCTTGTGGAGGATCCCTCGGTCTTCGATCTTGACGACTACATC
>CAMYWZ010000243.1 GCA_947302945.1 uncultured Bacillota bacterium | reverse complement strand
AGCCTCTTTCCAACCTGGACGCAAGGCTGAGGGTAGACATGAGATCGGAGCTTCAGCGCATCCATAAGGAGCTGGGGACCACGATCATATATGTTACTCACGACCAGGTGGAAGCGCTTACGATGTCCACGAAGATAGCGCTGTTCAAGGCCGGCGAGCTGAGCCAGGTAGCTCCTCCCATGGAGCTGTACATGAACCCGATAGACCTTCAGGCAGCGGACTTCATAGGCAATCCCAGGATCAACTTCCTGGAGGGCAAGGCCCGCAGGGAGGGCTCTAAGATGTACGTAAGCTGCGAGCTGGAAGATTACGTATTCGACGAGCAGGACTTTACGAACGAGACCATACCCGAAGGCGAGTTCGCCTGCGTGGTGGCCATAAGGCCGGAGCAGATACACATCGATACCCAGCCGGGCGCAGGCCGCATACCTGTTCAGGTATATTCCAACCAGCCCGCGGGCTCGGAGACCCTTGTATCTCTTAAGAAGGGCGACAGCCACTTCCTGTCCAAGCAGATAGGCCTTGCGCACTACAAGCTGGACCAGGAGGTCTACGTAACAGTAGCTCCGGAAAAGATCAATGTTTATAACGCGGAGACCACGCGCCTGATAAAGCGCGCCCGCTGATTATAAAGTCCATAACGCAAAAGACAGCTGGATCATTTCATGAAAGGAGAAGATTAATCATGAAGACACGCAGAGCATTGGCATTGGTGCTGGCACTGTGCATGGTCATCGGTCTTGCCGCTTGCGGCACACCGGCTAACAACGGAGGCAGCAATACCACGCCCGGAAACAACAACAACGTGGAGCCCGCCCCCGGAAAGGACGACTCCAAATTCTTCGGTCCGATCTACGATGAGTGGAGCGACATGACCGACGAGCAGCTCTACGAAAAAGCCAAGGAAGAACTGAAGGACGGCGGCGCGATCAACATCTACGCTACATCCTCCAAGATGCTCAAGGACAAGGAAACGTTCGAAGAGGCATTCCCCGGACTTACCGTGGAGATCATGGACCTGGACAACGACGAAGTACTTCAGAAGTGCGTACAGGAAGCCAGAGCTAACAACGTTCTGGGCGATGTGCTTCAGGTAAAGGACGTTAACGGCGATGTGTTCTATCAGTATTACGAGGAAGGCATAATCGCTCCGTTCTATCCCAAGGACATCTGCGCCCACATCAACAAGGACCTGCTTAAGTACGGTTATCCGCTCTATGCGTCCCAGTCCTTCTGGTATTACAATACCGAAGCATTCCCGGACGGACAGCCCATCAACAGCTGGTGGCAGCTGATCGAAAAGGATGACGCAGGCAATCAGAAGTACAGACTTTTTACCAAGGAGATCGGTTCCGAGACCGCATACCTCTCCATCTTCGCAAGCTTCATAGCCAACGCGGACAAGATGGCTGCGGACTACAAGGCAGTATACGGCAAGGATCTTGAGTACACCTACGATGCAAGCAAGTTCAATTTCGCGGTTCCCGAGAAGAACGCAGGCGTTGAGTACCTGTGGAGATTCTCCCAGATGAAGATAACGTTCATCGGCGACGGCGACGAGCTGGTAGCTGCGGTCAACAACTCCACCAAGGACGACCCGGCATTCGCTCTTGCTTCCGCAGGAAAGATCACCAACCGCGATGATTCCGGATACAAGATCGCATGGATAGTCCTCAATCCGTACAACGGACTGCAGAACCTTGAGTACATGTATCTTGTAAATAACTGCAAGCACCCGGCAGGCGCCCGTCTGTTCATCAGATTCGTCACCGGCGGTGCGGACGGCAACAGCGGCGGATTCAAGCCCTTCCAGAAGGAAGGAAACTGGCCCGTACGTGACGACGTAAAGGACAAGAAGAACGACATGACTCTTAAGGAACTCAACGCTCTGGAGCCGGATCTGAAGTCTATCTACGATCTGTTCCTGGATGCTCAGGATATGTGGAACTACTGGCTCAGCCAGAACCCGAACATAGCTAGATAATAGCTGTCTGGCGCTTTACAATTGCCGCGGGGCGGACGTTTGACCGCCCGCCTCGCGGTGCCGTATGAAAAGGATGCCCCATGGGAAGACCCGAGGACGGGCTGGATTCGTTCGAAAGGGAAAGAATACAGCAGGAGAAAAAAAGAAAGAGCGAGGAGAGGAGCAAAAAGTTCTGGAGCACATTTCTGTTCACTGAGAACGGAAAGCCCAAGAGCGGTTTTCTTATTTATACTTTCTGCCTTGCGATAGCCTTCTTCGCTTTCCATTACGCATCGTTCTACTTCATCATCGACTGGCTGGAGCCCGTTACAAGAGGCTGGCCCGTCGTTTTGGGGAACCTTACCGGATCCGTCATCTGCAGCGTTCCGCCGCTTCTGATAGGGTGCCTGCTGCACAGATGGTTCTCCGACAAGCGCCTGATGCTGGGTACGTACATCTGGCTGGCGCTTCTTGGTGCGGCATCGGTCGTTACCATGACCGTAATGCTTAAGGGTACCGGATCCATGCCCGAATTTCTTAAGTTTTTCTGCTGGTTCATAATCATTCCGCTGATGCTGGGCCTGATAGTCTTCTTCCGTCTTTACAAGAGGGACTACAGACCTGCGGCGCCTAAGGAAGAAGAACCGGAGTACAAAAAGTACAT
>CAMYWZ010000242.1 GCA_947302945.1 uncultured Bacillota bacterium | reverse complement strand
CCGGAAACGTCGCCATCTACGCCTGCCAGAAGGCCACCCAGCTCGGTGGCAAGGTCATCGCAATGTCCGACTCCAACGGCTACGTATACGACAAGGACGGCATCAAGCTGGACGTCGTAAAGCAGATCAAGGAAGTCGAGAGAGGCCGCATCAAGGAGTACGCGGCACGCGTTCCCGGCGCGGTCTACACCGAAGGCTGCAGAGGTATCTGGAGCATTCCCTGCGACATCGCACTGCCCTGCGCTACCCAGAACGACATCAACGAAGAGTGCGCAAAGCAGCTCGTCGCCAACGGTGTCATCGCTGTTGCTGAAGGCGCCAACATGCCCAGCACCCCGGAGGCCATCGCGGTCTACCAGAAGGCAGGCATACTCTTCGCCCCGGCTAAGGCTTCCAACGCGGGCGGCGTCGCCACTTCCGCTCTCGAGATGAGCCAGAACTCCATGCGCTACAGCTGGAGCTTCGATGAGGTCGACAACAAGCTGCACGACATCATGGTCAACATCTTCCACAACACCTACGACGCAGCCAAGAAGTACGGCATGGAAGGCAACCTCGCAGCCGGCGCCAACATCGCAGGCTTCGAAAAAGTCGCCACCGCGATGCTCGCCCACGGCGTAGTATAATAATTTCCTCGCAGCCTTCCCCTTTAGGGGAAGGTGGTCCGAAGGACCGGATGAGGAAACAGTATAGTCACAAAAAGGGCCCCGGACTTTTCCGGGGCCTTTTTACGTTCCTCATTTAGTACGGGTACATTTCGAAATCGTAGATGGGGTTGGGGTTCATGTCGGCAAGGCGCCAGACTCCGTCGCCGTCAAGATGCATGTATAAGAGCAGCGAAGTCGGGAAGTTGTTTATGGTCCCCCAGCGGTCGATCACATAATTATACGAGATGTGCAGAATGGCGTAGCGGTCGTTGACGCACAGCGGCCTTGAGATGTACACGTCGTTCATGCTCCAGCTGTTGTGCTTGTTGAACCACTGGACTTCCAGGGCCGGAATGTAAATGTTGAGGACAGAACCCGGCATGATCTCTGCTGCCAGCGTGTTCCAATTCACGTCCAGGCTTATGTAGTTTGAATACAGCTGCGACACGAGGCGGGCGCGCTCTTTTATCACGGCCTCGACTTCAGGAGAAAAACGTTTTTCGTAGAACGTGATGGGGTCCAGCGTGGACTGTATCGATTCCGTGAGCTCGTATCCCTCGCAGCTTATCTCTATCTGGGAGAAATCAAAGACGCCGTCGACCTTATAGCGGTAGAATCCCGAGACCTTGCGGTCGTCCTCGAATTGGCGCAGATAGCCATCGTAAACGTACTGGTGTTCGCTGACGGGCTCCACCTCCCGGCCGCAGGCCTTTACGACGACGCCTTCGGGAGCGTAGAATTCGTAGCTTTTGGAGCCTTCATAGTCCTTCAATTCGAAGAGCGCAAAGGTGAGGACTTTCTTCTTGACGTGCAGGCGGGCCTTTCCGACAGGAGTTTTGTCGATCTTGAGGATGTAGGTGCTGTCGCCGTTTTCGTCTATCGTGGGAATGGGGCTGTAGCTGAGGTCCAGGCCCGTCTCGCTGCGGAGCTTCTCCACGGTCTCAGTCATGACTGTCGTGGCGCTGTTGGCCTGGTATTCCTCGCAGAAAGCCCAGATGACGCGGGCGGCATACCAGATGGTCCCGGCAAGGAGCAGTACCAGCAGGAGGTAGAGCAGCAGGCCTATATGGGTCTTTTTTTCTTTCTTCTGCCTTGCCATCAGCGCGCCTCCACTAAGATCGCGGTCGGCAGCGGGCGCTCGCCGTTGAGCGACCCGGGCGTGGTGATGACTTCGCCCTGGTATACCATGGAGCTGCTGTTGCCGCCGTCGAGGTTGGCTGCGTTGACCGCCCCGTAATTCTGCATGATCCCTATAAGATCCTGATAGGTGGCACCCATGCTGCTTGGCTGCCTTCCGTCAATGACGAGCAAAAGCATGGCGCCGTCGGCGCGCTGGCCTATGGCCGAGCGCGGGTTGAGCCCTCCGGACGATCCGACGTCTACGGGTTCGCCGTTCACTATCAGGGCCGGCCCCCATTCGAGCGCGTCGCGGATGCCCATGTCCATGGCTTCGTAGCCTGTGTAATTGCCTATTATGAGCCTGTTTTGGCTGTCTATGCCTATGAGCTTATATCTGCTGCCTTTGCTGCCGTTGCGCCAGACGCCCCTCGAAATGACTATCCCTAAGGGGGCGGAACCGTTGCCCATGCCTCCGGCATCGTAGAAACCGCCGCCGTTGATGCCGGCGATCGCTCCTTCGGAAAGCACCATCTCTCTAACCCTCATGCCCTGGCTTACGTTGTAGCTTGGAAGGGTGTAGACGTAGACCCTCGACGGGTCCTTGACTATCATGATCTTACCGCGGTAGGTGGGTCCGTAGACGTTCTCGATGACTATATCCTCCTCCTGGGTGTTGTTTTCGTCCGGAGGCGTGATGGTGACGAGGCTGGTGTCTGTGTTGAGGTCATCGTCCTTGGCTTTGTTGTCGTCCAGGATCTGCTGCACCAGCACCTCGGTGAGGAAGAGTTTGGCCAGCGGCTTTGCCGCTGACGACTGCTGCACCGTGAGCACGAACATGTCCCTCAGCTCCGGCGAAGGGCCCTTT
>CAMYWZ010000241.1 GCA_947302945.1 uncultured Bacillota bacterium | reverse complement strand
GATACAACAGAGCACATAAAAAGGACCGCGCCCCGTTTGGGGTGCGGTCCTTTTGGCTCTCTTTTTACGCCGGGACATAGGATTTTACTTTACAAATCCGGTGTAAGTAAACTTTGCGTCAGAGCGGCGCAAAGCCTTTCATGCAAAGGAATCAGACCTTGTCGCTGTGCTTGATGTAGCCGGGCTGCTCGATATCCGCAACGATCTTCCTGCCGGGAGCGATGGTCGCGTATTTATCGATGACCTGGTTCTCAACATAAGCGCCCTCGCCGATCTTGACATAAGCCAGAACGACGCAGTTCTTGACGGTCGCGCCTTTGGCAACTTCAACGCCGCGGGCGATGGTGGAGCCTTCTACTGTGCCTTCGATCTTGCAGCCGTTGGAGATCATGGAATCAACGACTTTGGCGCCTTCAAAGTATCTTGTAGGAGCGGAATCGGAGGTTCTGGTGTAGATCTGCCAGTCAGGTGTGAAGATCTCGCTGGCGATCTCGTACTTGCCAAGACGCATCTGTGTGAAGAAATAGCTCTTCAGGCTGGTGATCGGTGCGAAGAAGCCCTTGTGCTCGACCGCGCGCAGATCCAGCTCGCCTGCCAGATGGTTCACGATGTTGGCCAGGGAATACATGGAGGAGGTAGCCTGTGCCTTCTTGATCAGGTCAAGGAGGAGGGCTTTCTTCATAACGAAGGTCTCCATGAAGATGGCCTTGTTGTCTTCATCAGCCAGGTTGGGAACGATGGCTTTTACTCTGTTGCCGTCAAGCTTAAGCTCGTTGCAGGTGGAGTAGCCGTGCTTCGCGTCATCAACATTGTGATACAGCAGGGTAACATCGGCGCCGCTCTGTGCGTGGTCCTGCAGAAGAGCGTCGAAGTCCTGTTTGAAGACCATGCAGGAAGGAGCGATCACAACATACTCCTGGCTCTGTCTCTCGATATAATCGATGTTGGAAGCCAGAGCAGCGATGTTGGTCCTGTAGATCTGGTTGAACTCTTCCTCTACGGGGAATACCAGCTGCAGTCTGCCGCGTTTGGAGTTGATGTTGTAATGACGGCCTGTACCAATGTGCGCAGCCAGGGAACGGGGCTTGCTGGAGATATAGACCTGCAGGTTAATGATCCCACTGTTGGAGAAGTTGGGGATTTCCTTGCTGTCAGCACTGCCTACAACTGCATCCTTGCTGATCTTGACATTGTCAGCTACCAGAGCACGTGTGACGACGGCACCGTCTTCAACAACAACACCGGGCATGAGGACGGAGTCGATGATCTTGGCACCCTTGCCGACCTTCGCGCCTGTAAAGATAACGGAGTGTTTTACTTCACCTTCGATTACGCAGCCCTGGGTAATGTAAGCGACATCAATGGAGGCATCGGGGCCGATATAAGCGGGAAGCGCATTAGCGTCCTCGGTATAGATCTTCCAGGAAGGATCATCCAGCTGCAGATCGTTGTTGTCGGTCAGAAGGTCCATGTTGGCTTCCCACAGGGAATCGATGGTTCCGACATCCTTCCAGTAGCCTTCGAAACGGAAAGCGACCAGGGTCTCGCCCGCGTTCAGGAGCGTAGGGATGATGGTCTTACCAAAGTCATGCGCAGAATCAGGATCATCCTTGTCAGCGACCAGAATAGCGCGAAGCTTCTGCCAGTCAAAGATATAGATACCCATGGATGCCAGGGTGCTGCGGGGATGTGCGGGCTTCTCTTCGAAGTCGATGATCTTGTCGTTCTCATCGGTGATCATGATGCCGAAACGGGATGCTTCTTCCATGGAGACGGGCATGACTGCGATGGTAGCGGCAGCGCCTGCCTTCTTGTGGAAATCAAGCATCTTGTCATAGTTCATCTTGTAGATGTGGTCACCGGAGAGGACAAGCAGATATTCAGGATCATAAGAATCGATGAAATCGATGTTCTGTGTGATTGCGTCAGCGGTGCCGCGATAGACATCCAGTCCTGCGTCTGCTTTCTCACGGGGAGTCAGAACGAATACGCCGCTGTCTTTGGTATCAAGGCCCCAGAGACCTCCCTTTGCGACATAGCTGTTCAGCAGTACGGATTCATACTGGGTCAGGACACCGACAACGTCGATCCCACTGTTGGCACAGTTGCTGAGAGGGAAATCGACAATACGGTATTTGCCACCGTAAGCAACTGCTGGCTTAGCAACTTTGTTGGTAAGATCATGCAGACGACTTCCCCGACCACCGGCCAGGATCATAGCTAACATTTCGTTTTGTTTCATGATGAGTCCTCTCTTTCAATTTATTGTTGTAACTCAAACGTGCAACACCCGGAGACCGGGTGCGATAGCCTTATTAATATTGTACATGATTCATGGAAAAATTCAAACCTTTATACAGAATTATGCCTGTATTTTTTTCCTTATAAAGCCGGATTTTTGTGCATCTTTCGGGTAAATTTTCGCTCCTGAAACGGAAGCTCTTGTCATAACGACAATCTTTCGCAACAGCTGTACTATACCGGCACATATCTGCGCTGTATCTGCCCTATACCAGCCTCATACCAGCCCATATCTGTCCCGGAGCTGCCAAAAGAGCGATTAAAGAAAACGATAGAGACTGTTTCTTAAAACTCTCTATATGGTACTAGACAGTTAAAAGTTTTCATGTAGTTAGTTACATCTGGCAGAG
>CAMYWZ010000240.1 GCA_947302945.1 uncultured Bacillota bacterium | reverse complement strand
TATCTTCACAC
Organism: uncultured Bacillota bacterium; assembly: GCA_947302945.1. GTDB lineage: Bacteria > Bacillota > Clostridia > Peptostreptococcales > Anaerovoracaceae > RUG13409. The sequence goes on along the minus strand of CAMYWZ010000240.1, from coordinate 2,649 downwards.
GCCATATCTACTTGCAGTGTGCCGTTTTCCAACTGTTCTAATATTTGCGTTAAGGCATCCGTGATTTGTTGTGCATCTTCGAGGGTGATGATGTGTTGTTTTGCCAACATTTGGGCATGCACAATTGAGCCTGTAAGGTCCTGCCGGTACATGCGGCTGTCAAAGGTGATAGAAGCATTAAATGCATCTGCAATTTCATTTAAAGGCTTTTGAAAACGCCCTGTCCCAGTACACGTGACCGAGCATGATAAAGCCGTCCTGACCGCTCTTTTTGACCTTGGCGATATTCCCCCTGCTGTCCGGTATCATGTACCACTCGTTGGTCTTCTCACTGACGTGGACCGCGGAATAATAGCTTCTGTAGACGTAGGCCTCGAAAGGATTCTCGGTAAAGTAATCGTCCGAAGAGCAGATGTAGCTGTTGCCGAGGTATTTTCCGGCGAGGAATATAGAATGCGGATTGTTCTTTATGTTGTATTCGGGATTGATGATGATCTTCAGCCCGTCGAACATGTTCTCAAGGTAGAAAAACGCTTCCTTTTTGTAGCCGAGCACCAGGATAATGTCATTGATGCCTGCTGACTTAAGCTGCTTTATCTGCCTTTCGATCAGGACTTCTCCCTTGACTGTCAGCAGCCCTTTAGGCTTTTCCAAAGACAGCGGAACAAAGCGCGATGAAAGCCCTGCGGCCATTATCACGGCATTATCCACCTTGTAGGGAGCAAGAGCGGCAAGCCCCTCGTCCGTTATCCCGCTGCTGTCCGTAAATCCGCTTTCGGAAAAGCTGTTCAGCGCCTTTGAAATATACCCTATGGACAGTCCTGTAAGAGCCGAAAGCCTTCTGCAGCTTTGGACACCGTTCTTTTTTATCGCGTATAAAAGCTCGAATTCGTTTCTTGTCATTTATGATACCTAGACTATATCCAGTTCATCGCGATCCTTGAGCATGTACTTTCTGAGCGGAGTAAGGCTTGCCAGCCAGTAAAGCAGGCCGCCGCATACCGCTGTGTATCCGCTTCCGGTGAGCACGAAGAATATCGGGCTCTTGATCTCAGCTGTCAGCGGATCGTAGATGAACAGGATGTTCGTAACGAACGCGATGAGTATGCATGCAAGACCCACCAGATTGAAGCCGTTCGTGAAGTCGTATGCCTTGTGCCCGTCGATGTTGTACAGCGATTTCATCGAGATCTTCCGCTTTTTGACTATGAGGTAGTCCACGACTATCATGCCTATGATCGGCCCCTGTATCTGCGCCGCCATCGATATGAAACTGCCGAAGTTGTCCATGACCCAGCCCCAGACCGTAAGAGCGCTTACATAGAACATGGCCAGGATGACCAGCAGTTTATAGCTCAGTTTCGGTATTCCGCTCTTGATTATCATGCAGTTCACGTAGGATCCCGTGCCCTGCGTACCGATATTCGCGAATGCGACCATCAGGAGGCTTAGGAGCGCGAATGCCGGGCCGGCCAGCGTCGCGAGCATCACTGTAGGATCGCTCTCGTAGTAGCCTGCTTTCACGAACATCGCAATAGCCATGACGCCGCCTGCCGCTACGAAGAACGGAGCTACGACGCCGTAAGCCAGGGACGTGGACCAGTAGCCGCTCCTTTCGGTCTTGGCAAGCCTGGGAAGCACCAGAGCCTGAGTAGACCACGAGAACGCGAACGCCACGTTGCCTTCAGCCGAGAGCATGAAGCGCCCCAGACCGGATTCGTACAGGCTTGTATCCGGCTGCACCTTGAGCATGTCGGAGACAGGAACAGCTGTAAAGCAAATGACTACTACCACAGCGCCTACAATAAGCAGCGCTGTTACAAGGAAGCGGTTCGTCCATTTGATCACGTCCGGCCCGCCGAGGGCTATCAGCGTGCCGAGTATAACGCACAGTACACCCAGCACAGGCTTCCATATCGTCGGGTTCAGGACAACTCCGAAACCTCCGAATAGGTTTATCATAGACGACGCGAACAGCTGCGAGTCAACTGCGTACCACCCGAAGTTGGCCATGCTTATGACCGTAGCCAGTATCGCCACGCCTTTGATGCCGAGCACCGACCTGAGCCATACCCACAGGTCTATGCCGTAGCGCACCTCGAAAAACACAGGTATGCACTCTATGAGTATCCAGACTATGTTGAAGCAGAAGATGTTTATCAGCATCTGTTTGAACGACAGATACTGCGCCACATACGCGCCCTGTGTGTAGCACCAGGTAGCGATGGCAAAGCCGCTGGTCGTAAGGAACAGGTCCCAGAATCCATACTGTCGCTCTTTGCTGAGCATTGGGACAGTTCCGGTGACTGTCTCCTGGCGGATGTAATCATCGTGACTCATTTTAGCCATTACACGATCACCTCCGTCATGCATAAAACTATTAGAAGGATGCTGACAGCAACAGCTGCAACTATCCCTATGTAATCGGCCTTATCGGCCTTTTTGGGGAAGACGTATTCGGGGCTTCCCATTTCCTTGAGACGTTTGTCCGTCTCCTCGTAGATCAGTTCTTCGATCGATTTTTCCATTTCTGTCCTCTCTGTGCCGCATGCCGCTGTCTGCGCATGTGTTCATTTTTAGTAATTATAATCCCAAATATGAACACTGTAAAGCTGTAAATGCGTTTTTCATCACGGAAAACAAAAAAAC
>CAMYWZ010000239.1 GCA_947302945.1 uncultured Bacillota bacterium | reverse complement strand
GGTTTCCCGCTTGAATCTATAAGGGATATGGATGTGGAAACGGCCCGCAAAGAGCTGATGAAGCTCAAGGGTGTAGGACCGAAAGTGGCGGACTGCGTGCTTTTGTTCGGTACAGGCCATACCGACGCTTTTCCTGTAGACGTGTGGGTCAGCCGGCTTATGGAGAGCTGGTTTGACGTACACGGGAGCCGTGAATACATGTGCAGCGAGGCCAGAAGGCTGCTTGGGCCGAACTGCGGTCTTGTGCAGCAGTATCTTTTCCATGCGGCGCGCACAGGTCTTATAGAGATATGATATCTAACGCTGAGTTTACTGCCGCAGCGGAAGAGCTTGGCTTTGGCAGGGTATATTTTCTGCCCGTCGACGATATTCCGACGCCGTACGTAAAACTCGTTTCTTCACCGAAAGCATTATTGCCAGGCGCCAAGACGCTTATCCTGCTTATAATGCCGTATGAACTGACGGACGACGGAGGCTGCAGAGAAGGCGTCATATCTCCCTACTATAAGGTTTCTCAGAAAGCTTATAAAGGTGTAAAATTTCTTGAGAAAAAGCTGATCGACTCCGGCGCTCAGGCAGTATGCAACGCGAACATACCGCTGAAAGCCGCAATAGTCAAATACGATATAGGCGTTCAGAGGCTGAATTCTCTGACATATATAAACGGAATAGGCTCTGCGTTTCACATACAGAATATTATTACGGATATCGCTTTTGAATACAGCCGCATTGACCGATCATTATCAGTCACTGACTGTTCGAAATGTTTGCACTGTTTACGCGCATGTCCGTCGGGAGCGATCTCCACGACAGGATTTGTGGATCCGAACCGCTGCCTCAGATTCGTAAGCGAGCTTAAACAGATACCGGCAGAATTTGAAAACAATCTGGGCAACAAACTGCTTGGATGCGACGAATGTCAGAAAGCCTGCCCGCACAATATGGTCGCTAAAACAAATGCTCAATTCGCTTATCCGCTTGAAAAGCTGCTGAAAGGTGATCTGGGTGAATTGCCGGAGCTTATCGGTACCAATCTGGCCAGGAAGACCAGGATGATCTGTAAAGCGTGCGTGCTGGCAGCGAACAACAATCGCACAGACCTGCTGCCGCTTATAAGAGAACTTGAAAAATCATCAGATACATATATATCAGCAGCCGCACGTAGGGCTATGGAAAGATTGGAGGTAATCACATGAGGATAGGTGTCAGAGGCCATGATTACAGCAAAGGTACCCCTGTACAGATAGCGGAAAAGATCTCTGAAGCCGGCTTTTGCTGCCTTCAGCTGGCGCTGCATAAATCACTTGAAGGATTCCTTCCTGAATACGGTCATTTGAGCCCCGGATTTGCCTTTGAAGTCAGATCGGCTTTCGAACAGAGAGGGCTTGAGATAGCTGTATTGGGATGCTATGTTGACCCAGGCACTCAGGATGAAGTGCTGCGTGAGGACAGCGTCAGACGTTTTGAGGAACAGCTGAGTTATTGCAGGATGCTGGGCAGCAACATAGTTGCGACGGAAACCAGCAACTGCACTGAAAAGGACAGGGAAAAGCAATACGAACTGCTGCTCGACAGTGTAAAGCGCATGGTCAGACGCGCCGAAACATTCGGCGTATTCGTAGGGATAGAACCTGTCTGGTGTCATACGCTCAATACTCCAGAACTCGCTGGGAAGCTGTTAAGCGATGTGTCCAGTCCGAATCTGCAGATCGTATTTGATCCGTTCAACCTTATCGCTCCCGATAAAACTGACGACCAGCACAGGCTTATAGACGCGGCATTCGATATTTTCGGTGACAGGATAGTAGCGATCCACGCGAAAGACGCCATAGTCGAAGGGGGAAAATTCAAAAGGTGCCTTATAGGCGACGGTTTTTTCGATCACGAGTATTTCTACAGAAAGCTGAACAGGGTCAAGCCTGGTATAAGCGTATTAAGAGAAGGAGCCGACCCGCTTACTGCCAGACATGACATTGAGGCTCTGAAACGATATGCCCAACTGTAGAATTATTCTTGCGCTTAAGCTTGAAAAAAGAACGATTTGCTTGTATAATTATTGCATACAAATTTGTGGAGGTTTATTATGGCGAAGAGCAGACTGATCGGCGAATACCCGGCAATAGGCATACGTCCGGTTATTGACGGACGCAGAGGCGCGCTCAAGGTTCGCGAATCTCTTGAAGACCAGACTATGAACATGGCGAAATCCGCCGCGAAATTGTTTGAGGAGAACCTGCGTTACTCAAACGGCGAACCTGTAAAGGTCGTTATAGCGGATACCACCATAGGCAGAGTGGGTGAGACTGCCGCCTGTGCCGCCAAATTCAAGAAGGAAGGCGTTGCGATCACACTGACTGTCACGCCTTGCTGGTGCTACGGCAGCGAGACCATGGACATGGAGAAGGACACCATAAAGGCTGTCTGGGGCTTTAACGGCACCGAACGGCCCGGCGCCGTGTACCTTGCCAGCGTGCTTGCATCCCACGCCCAGAAAGGTCTGCCCGCTTTTGGCATTTACGGACGCGACGTACAGGACGCCACCTGCACCGAGATACCTGATGACGTGAAGGAAAAGCTGCTTCGATTCGGAAGAGCCGCTGTCGCAGTTGCTACCATGAGGGGCAAGAGCTACCTGCAGATCGGTTCCATATGCATGGGCATCGCGGGCTCCATAATCAATCCCGAGTTCGTCGAAGAGTATC
>CAMYWZ010000238.1 GCA_947302945.1 uncultured Bacillota bacterium | reverse complement strand
CGTCTTAACAAGTGAAGCCGCATCAGCCACATCGAAGAATACAAGCTTTACGCAGGCGGCGAATGGATAGAGACCAAGTCCGGCCGCATAGTTGAAGACATAGCCCCGGCGGACGGCAGCGTCTGCGCTCTGGTCCACACCGCAGGGCCGGAGGAACTCGAAAAAGCCATCGCGGCAGCTGTCGAGGCGCAGAAAGTCTGGGCGGCCATGGGCCCCGAGGCAAAGGAAGTGATACTTCTTAAGGCCGCGGACATACTCGAAAAGAGCGCCGACAAGTTCACGAAGATCTTCAGCCAGGAGAGCGGGTCGTGCCTCATGAAAGCAAGAGGCGAGATCGTCAATTCCGCCAACATCATAAGGTCCGCGGCCGGAGAGATCAGAAGGATACCCGGCGGCGTCATCCCGGCCGAGATGGGCGGCGAGCTGTCCTACTGGATCAGGCAGCCTCTTGGCGTAGTTGCAGGCATTTCGCCATTCAACTTCCCCGTTGTACTGGCTATAACAAAGGCGGCATTCGCCATCGCGGCAGGAAACGCCTTCATACTCAAGCCCTCCTCCGACACACCGGTCTCCGGCGTGATCATCGCGGAAGCCTTCGACCAGGCAGGCCTTCCCAAGGGTCTCTTCTCCTCGCTTCCCGGCAAAGGCAGCGAGATAGGCGACAAGCTTATCGAAGACCCACGCGTCAGGATGATAAGCTTCACCGGCTCCACCAAGGTCGGCATGCAGCTGGGAGCCAAAGCCGCGCAGCACCACAAGAGGTTCACCCTCGAGATGGGCGGCAAGAACCCGCTGATAGTGCTCAAAGACGCGGATATGGACCAGGCTCTCAATACCGCGCTGTTCGGCGCTTTCTACCATCAGGGCCAGATATGCATGGCCACCGGCAGGATCATAGTCGAAGAGCCCGTATATGACGAATTCTGCGAAAAGCTGGCTGCCCGTGTCAGGAAGCTCAAATGGGGCAACATCGAGGACCCGCAGAACTTCGTAGGACCGCTCATCCACGAAGAGCACTGCGCGTTCCTTGACGAGCTTATCAAGGACGCTGTGGACAAAGGCGCCGTCCTGATGTGCGGCGGCACCCATAAAGGTGCCTACTACGAACCGTCCCTGCTTAAGGACGTCACCCCGGAGATGAGAGTCTTCCACGAAGAGTGCTTCGGCCCCCTGCCCTCGATCATAAAGGCAAAGGACCCCGAAGACGCCCTGCGGCTCTGCAATCTCAACCAGTACGGCCTCACCTCGGCGCTGTTCACCAAAGACCTTGCCCTTGCGATGAAACTCGCCCCGAAAATGGAGTCCGGCATGGTCCACGTGAACGATTCCACAGTCATGGGTTCCAGGCAGGCACCCTTCGGAGGAGTCAAGAACAGCGGCATGGGCCGCGAAGGCGGTCACTTCTCCATAGAGGAGTACACCGAACTCAAGTGGATCGCTATCAGGTACGAAAACAGAGGCTTCCCGCCGATGTAGCAGATGCTGACACGTCTTTGTATTACATTTTTGTTATATGGTTAACACAAATAAGGCGCTGTTTGCGGGTAAATGCTACAAAAAATTTTATAGTTTTTTATAACAATTAGACACAAGATTGACAATCATTTATCATAGTTAATGTAAGCATAGACAGGAAGCGACTGCTCATTCATGGTTTCCTGCCCGGTATTGCAAGGAGGATGTGTATGAATAAATATCCCTATCTGTTTGAACCGATCACAATAAGGAACGTCACGTACCGCAACAGGATCTTCTCGGCTCCGTGCGCCATGACCATCAGCGGCCACAGCCACACCCCCGATCCCATGCAGATGCTCTATTTCGAGAGCAAAGCCATGGGCGGCGCCGCGGCAGTCACAGTTTCGGAGACCTGCGTAAACCTTAAATACGCTACCAGAAAGAACAACAAAGGCAACGTTGCCATACTCGCCCCGGACCAGATGGGAGATTCCGAGTGGATAAAGGAAGCCTACCTGATCAACCGCCACGGAGCCATACCCTCCGTCCAGCTGCATCACGCGGGCGCAGCCACCCACCCCAAGTTCCTCGAAGGCAGAGATCCCATAGGCCCCGACGACTACATCCGCGAGGACGGAGTCCACGTCCGCGGCATGGACGAAGCCCTCATGCAGGAATGCTGCGACGACTTCGCCAAAGCCGCGCTCTTCATGAAGAACTGCGGATTCAAGATGGTCCAGATCCACGGAGCGCACGGCTGGCTCCTGGCTCAGTACCTCTCCCCGCTCACCAACCACCGCACCGATGAGTACGGCGGATCCATAGAGAACAGAGCCCGCTTCCCGCTGCGCGTCTGCAAAGCCATAAGGGACGCCGTAGGCCCGAACTTCGTCATCGAGTTCCGCATCAGCGGCGACGAGCACATCGAAGGCGGCATCAGCGTCGCTGACGTCTGCAGGTTCGCCCAGCTGGCGGAAGAATACGTGGACATCATCCACATCTCCGCCGGTTCATACTACACTTCAAACCTCTACACCTTCCCCGGCATCTTCGTTCCGCCCGCCTGCAACCTGGCGATCGCGAAAGAGGTCAAAGCGCACGTCACGAAGATGAAGGTCGCCCTGGTCGGAGCCCTGATGGATCCCGTCGAGATGAACAGGATCATCAAGGACGGCGAGGCTGACATACTCTACATGGCAAGGCAGATCCTGGCCGACCCCGAGACCCCGAACAAGTGGCGCACAGGCCGTGAAAAGGACGTAGTCC
>CAMYWZ010000237.1 GCA_947302945.1 uncultured Bacillota bacterium | reverse complement strand
AATACACCCATGATGGCATAGAAGTTGTAGGTCTTCATGGCTTCCTTCATGGTCACGCCTTCGACCTCTACAGCAGCCTTAGTGTCCTTGACGGCCTCAGCAGCCTTTTCATCAGACCAGCAGGGCTTGATACCCAGCTTGGCAGGATCCAGACGGAGCAGGGCACGGACAATTACGGTCACGATCAGCATACCGATGCCGATGGTGCGCAGAGCGCTCACAGAGCCGTAGCCGCTGATCAGGCCGCCGACCCAGCGACTGCCCAGGGTGCCTACCAAAGCGCCGATCGTCATGGAGACTGCAAGCAGGGTGGCCTGGCCCTTGGCGAACCACTTGTTGAACAGGGTGATGGTGATGGCGGAAGAGAAGAACGCAGCGCACAGACCGGTCAGGAAAGCACCGATGTAGAACACGACGATGTTCTGAGCGGTGGAGTAGATCAGGAAGCCGCAGACCAGGCCGAGGCCACCGATGATCGGAACGTTCTCACTGCCGATCAGCTTGTTGATCTTGCCGAAGAAGGTCAGATACACAGCGCTGCTCAGCGCATGGATGGAGAACACGAGGGAGAAAGCAGTACGGGAAATATCAGGATACTTCTCGAGCACGGGAGCCATGAACTGGCTGACCTGGCTGTAGCTGCAGGCATAATAGGCGTTCATGATGGCGGTTGCCAGGAAAATCATCCACGCCCAGTGGAACTTGAAACCCTTTTTCATAGTTACTTGAGCTCCTCTTAATCTTACTTATAGAAGTCCTGCTTCAGCTGCAGATAAGCGATTTCGTCAGCAGTCAGGCGCAGAGTGTTCATGGTGTTGATGCAGTCATCCAGTTCCCACAGATTCTGGGGGCCGATCTGGGCCGCCAGAGGCAGATCCTGGGACAGCACGTAGGACAGGGCGATGTTGGTGCCGCTGCAGCCATGAACCTTGGCCAGTTCAAGAGCACGGTCACGGCGCTTGAAGTTCTCTTCGGTCAGGAAGGATTCCTTGGTAGCCATGGGGGCCTTCTCGGGATCATAAGCGGGCAGGAGCGGGTCTACGAAGAAACCGGCACCCTGGGAAGCCCAGGCGAACAGAGCAATATCATGCTCCTTGTGCCATTGTGCATACTCATCATCCGCATACCAGGTTCCGGGCCAGCGGTTGTACTTCGCATGGACCAGGCTGTACTCGGGGGAGGAGACGGACGGACCGCGGTAGTTCATGCGCTTGCAGTACTCCATGGCTTCCTGCAGACGGGACGGCTGCCAGCTGCTGACGCCGAACGCCTTGAAGTAACCGGCGATGCGCAGCTCTTCGAGCTTGTCCATCAGTTCCGGAACGGGAACATGGGGATCGTCACGGTGGATCAGATAAAGATCGAAATAATCCACGCCGACGCGGTCCAGACTGTACATCAGGTCTTCCTGAATGAAGGTGGGGCTGACACGGACGAATTCCTCGTGCAGGCGGCCCTTGCGGTCGATCAGGCAGTTGCAGCATTTATCGGAAATCATGATGTCCTCGCGCTTTACGCGGGTGGAACGCAGCCAGCGGTCCAGGATCTCTTCGCTCTTGGCGATACCATTGCCCTTGCCGTAGTAACGGCCGGTGTCAATCATGGTGCCGCCGCGCTCGACGTACAGGTCCATCATCTTGTGTGCTTCGGCCTCAGCATCCAGCGAGAACCAAGCAGTGCCAAAGATCAGGCGAGGTACGGGCTTGTCCAATCCTCTGACATTGATATATTCCATAGAAATACACCTTTCCCCGGCTGAGATTTTGGCTTTTCAGCCCCTGCCGGATTTGCGCTAAAAGGATAACACTTTGAAATAGATAATTTCAATACGATTTCAAGAATTTCAAGATGAACAAAAATTAACGTCAATATGCACAAAAGTATCCGTTAATAAGTGTGCAATTTATTAAATAAATACTGAAATACTGATTTCAAGGAAAGCGGAATAATGGAATATATAGATAAATTTGCATCTTTTGAAATAAATTTCAGAAAAACTCTTGCAAGTTGTAACATATGTGCTATAATGCTGACGAATTTTGCAGAGGGGAAATGGAAATGTCACTTACTCAGAAAGAGATCGCGGCACGCGCGGGCGTGTCATGTGCTACGGTGTCGCGTGTGCTGAACGCCCCGGAGAAGGTACGGCCGCAGCTGGCGAACTTAGTCTACAAAACGATGCAGGAAATGGGCGTTGCTCCAGCTAAGATGCGCTATGTGTTTCTGGTCGTAGTCAGCGATATGTCATATTCATTGTATTCGAGCTTTCTCGTAGGCATTTCACAGATGTGCAACGCTCACGGACTGAACCTTGTGGTCTGTAACAGCGGAAGGGATCTTTTTGTAGAGCAGCGCGCTATCGACATGGCATGCCGCGGGGGATATGTAGGCATCATTTTCGTGACTGCCGAGAATACACAGCCTTATCGCGATATGGTCCGTCAGATTAGGATTCCTGTTGTATTCCTGAACCGTAAGATCGAGGGGACAGAGCATGACTCAGTTCTGCTTTCTCATTTTGAAACTGCCTGCCTGGCAGTGCGCCGCCTTCTTGAAACAGGGCACAGGCACATCGCCATGCTTTCTACGACCGAGGAAAGTATCAATACACGTTCGGAAAAAGCAGGATACATTGATACCCTGCTGCACAGCGGCCTTGTAACTTATCCGCAGGCGGAGAGCAGTATCTTCTATCACCCAAATTCATATGAAGGCGGCCAGGAATTCGCCGGAAGATTTC
>CAMYWZ010000236.1 GCA_947302945.1 uncultured Bacillota bacterium | reverse complement strand
CATGTTCGATCATACGGCTCCGGGTATGCCTTACTGGCTCCCGAGAGGCTGGAAGCTCTTCAACGCACTTCTTGAATACTGGAGAGGCGTTCACGAGGATCACGGATATACTGAGATTTCAGGTCCTGTTCTCTCAAAGAAGGAGCTCTGGGTTACATCAGGCCACTGGGATCACTATCAGGACGGTATGTTCGTTATCCCTGCCGAGGAGGACAACGAGGTTTACTGCGCTAAGCCTATGAACTGCCCTAACGCTATCAAGGTATATATGAACAAGCAGCGTTCCTACAAGGAGCTTCCTCTGAAGTTCAATCAGGTTGACGTTATCCACCGTAAGGAGAAGTCCGGCGAGCTCAACGGTCTCTTCCGCGTTCAGCAGTTCAGACAGGATGATGCTCATATCCTCGTAACTGAGGAGCAGATAGCTTCAGAGATAAATGACATCATGGATATCGCTACAGAGATATACAAGACATTCGGTCTTGAGTACAAGGCTGAGCTTTCCACACGTCCCGACGACTATATGGGCGATATAAACGTATGGAATAAGGCTGAGGCAGACCTCAAGGCTATTCTCGAGGAGAAGTACGGTCCTGACGGATACGAGCTCAACGAGGGCGACGGCGCATTCTATGGCCCCAAGATAGACCTGAAGATGAAGGACGCTATCGGCCGTGAGTGGCAGATGGGTACTATTCAGCTTGATTTCCAGCTCCCACTCAACTTCAAGATGAAGTACATCGCATCAGACGGTTCAGAAAAGCAGCCGGTTATGATCCACCGTGCTATATTCGGTTCATTCGAGAGATTTATCGGTATCATCACCGAGAATTTCGCAGGAGCATTCCCCTTCTGGCTCTCACCTATGCAGGTAGGTATAGTTCCTATCAGGACTGATCATAATGAATATGCCAAGAAGGTAGCAGACCTCCTCAAGAAGAACCACATCAGAGCAGAGGCAGACTATACAGACGACAACATGAAGAACAAGATAAGAAAGTTCAAGGACTACAAGGATCCCTATGTTGTCATCATCGGCGACAGTGAAGCCGAGAACGAGCAGGTTTCCATAAACATCAGAGGAAACAAGCAGCTCAAGAACGTTCCTCTCGACAGGTTCATCGAAATGTGTCGTACAATGAACGAGGAGCACTCACTGGATATTATCGATACTCTTTAAGATCTGATATTTTTTGCGGAGATCCGCTGACAGCATTTTGACAACAGAACTTTTCTGACATAATTTTTCTTTTCAGATTTCTTAACAGAAGGCTTGTGACATATTTGCCGACAAAGCGCTACATACAGTTAAGATATGACATACCATAAGATCCGCTATTACGTCCAACTTTTTTATTTATTTTCTGTAAGGAGAAATATATGGAAAAAAAGAGAATAACCTGGCTTGATATTGCAAGAGCCATAGCTATTATCTCTATATCGAGCAATCATGCGGTAAACCGCGCATTCAGAGATGAAGGAAGCGTTTATGAGCAGTTTATGCAGCATTCAGGCGCAGTCGCCTTTATCCATTCGGTCATCTTTATTTTCAGCCGTATAGGAGTACCCATATTCCTGATGATAACAGGAGTACTCATACTTAATAAGTCCTTTGAGAATAAAGATGATCTGAAAAAGTTCTACAGGCATAATCTGCTGAGCATACTTGTGACTTCCGAGATATGGCTTTTCCTCGGGTTCTGGTACAGGACTCTCTTCCATGCAAATGATTTTCTGGAAAGAGGCATAGGCTATACTCTCGGACGATTCGCGGGAACGATGCTGTTCTTCAATCAGGAGACCATGGGAAATATGTGGTATATCCCGATGATCCTATGCTTTTATCTGCTGCTTCCGTTTATTGCAGTGGCTTTCAGGAAGATCAATCCCGACTGGTTCTGGCTGCCTGTGGGGCTTGTCGTTGCAGAGGCACTGGTAGTTCCGACAATAAACCGTATCCTTCTGATAAACGGAGTGAAAGGACAGCTGGAATTCGGTCTCGGAAGCATGAATCTCTTTTCAAGATATCTGACCTTCATAATTATCGGATATTTCCTGAATAAGGGACTGCTGAAGAAGCTGCCTCTGATAGCGGTAGATATAATCGCCTTTGTGACTTTTATGGTCAGCGCGGCATACCAGTACTGGGAGTATACCCTTCCCGACGGAGAAAAGGTCGCTTATAATTTCTTTCCGCTGGCGTTCTGCAGTGTATTCGTCTTTGAGGCTATACGCAGACATTTCATGGAAGCCAGGGAACATAAGCATATCACCTGGCTGTCAAGGGCGTCCTTCGGAATATACTTTCTGCATATATTCATTACCGCTGCATTGTCGGGAATGTCGTTCTTCAACAGGTTCCATCCGCTGGTGCTGTTCGTTATTCTTGAAGCGGCTTCTGTCGGCGTAAGTATAATAATAATACTGATAGGTTCAAAGATACCCTTTGTAAAAAGAGTGGTATTCGGCATCAAATGATTACAGCTGTCCCGTGAGGGCTGCAAAGATCAGAAAAAATATATATGGAGGGATTTTTATGAACGAGCTTTGCATGATAATTAAAGATATGGTCATACCTAACTTTATGAACATAAGGACTTCACTGCGAACTTATGACAGAGACGCGCTCTGCTGCGGGGCTCCCTGCTGGAGATGGGCTTATCACGCTATACATTCGGCAGACAAGTGGTTCATAAATCCCTTTGTCTATGAGGAGCCTTCCTTCCATGAGGAGGGTATGGACAACCCC
>CAMYWZ010000235.1 GCA_947302945.1 uncultured Bacillota bacterium | reverse complement strand
AGGGAGAGGATAGAGCTCGCTCTGGCGCCCTTAGGCGGACGCATAGTCATGTGGAAGTACAAGCCCGGCTACAGCATCCCGGACGATTCGGAGATCGTAAGCAAGCTGCTCAAGGTATACATGGACCGCACCGGAGACAAGGACGCGAAGCCGAAGAGAATAGGCGGCGGCACATATTCAAGAGAGCTGCCGAATGCCGTAAGCTTCGGGCCCGAAGGCTACATGTGCGGGGCTGCGTGCCACGTTGCCAACGAGTGCATAGGCATAGACCAGCTGATCATGAACGCGAAGATGATCGCGGACGCGGTCATTGCGCTTTGCTGCTGACATGAGACAAAGGCACATTAGGAACAGAGATCAGATCATAGCGGAGTGCGGTCAGTGCCTCATAGAGGACCCCGCGGCTTTCAAAGGCCGCTGGAGCGAAGCCTTCGGCCGCGACGCGCCCATCATGCTCGAGATAGGCAGCGGCAAAGGGCGCTTCATCACTCAGATGGCTGAAAAGTACCCCGAAAGGAACTTCATCGCCTGCGAAGGCGGGTTCAACGTCTACCCGAGGATACTCCAGAAAGTCACAGAGCTCGGCCTTCCTAACGTCAGGGTGATAGGCGGCTATATCAACGACCCGCAGGAGTACTTCTCGGAGGGCGAGATCAGCGGCATTTACCTCAATTTCAGCGATCCGTGGAAGGAACGCACAAAGCACAGGAGGCTCACGAGCAGGCAGAAGCTTGCAGGCTACAGGAAGATCTGCGCGCCCGGCGCATTCCTTCAGTTCAAGACCGACAACGACGAACTTTTCGAATACTCGCTTGAAGAACTTGCGGCTGCGGGCCTTACTGCTGCCCGAGTGGAGCGTGATCTTCACGATTCGAATCTTGCCGCAGGCAACGTCATGACCGAATATGAAGAAAAGTTCACAAACGGAGGTCTTAAAATCAAATATTTTTGCACTTACTTCACATAAGTGATAAAAAATGTGTTATTATAAGCGTGGTTGCGGGGGAAAGACCTGCACCTGAAAGGAGTTCATAATGGGCAGAGGCGGCGGAGGCGGCGGCGGAGGTTTCTCCGGCGGCGGTGGCGGCGGCCACATAGGCGGAGGATACTCCGGCGGAAGAGTAGGCGGAAGCAGCCACAGCAGCAGTCACAGCAGCTGGGGCGGAAGCAGCAGGTCCGGAAGCGGCTACAGCAGCAGTCACAGCAGCTGGGGCAGCAGACCGAGCGGCGGCAACACCTACAACAACTACAACTACAATTCCGGAAACAGCGGCCTGTTCCCACCTCTCTGGTGGTGGATCTGGGGCGGCGGCACCACAAGGAACAACAGCTACAACAACCTTTATAAACAGCAGCAACAGCAGCAGAAGAACAGCGGCGGCGGACAGGATCCCAAGCAGACCAAGAAAGAGCCCGAAAAGGAAAAGAAGAAGGGCTCCGGCGTAGGATGCCTCTCGGTGATACTCATAATCCTGGCCATCATCCTGATGTTTACGACGATAGCCGGCTATAATTCCTCTAAGAACGCTGCTAACCGCACAAAGCTGGACAAGAAGGTCACTGTAGACATAGGATACATAGACGACCAGCTCAAGTGGCTGGACAAGAAGAGCACCGTCGAAAAGGGCATGAAGGAGTTCTACGATCAGACCGGCGTAATGCCTTATCTGATCATTACCGGCAACATCGGCGGAACCAGCCCGAACAACAGCAGCGCAACAGCCTCCTACACGGAGTCCATGTACAAGAAGCTGTTCGGCTCGGACGACACCCACTTCCTGGTGCTCTGGTATCAGGAGAACGGCTCTGACGACTACGCGTTCATGTACTGCGGCTCGGCTGCCAACGGTGTCGTGGATGCGGCTGCAAGAGACATCGTCATGAACTACTTCAACCGCTACTACACCTCGGACTACGACGACAACCAGTACTTCGCCAAGGTCTTCGAGGATTCGGCAGAAGAGATCATGCGCCAGTCCGATTCCGGCTGGAAGACCACGCTCGGTCTCATGTTCCTGGTGATAGTGGTCCTTGTGGTCATGAACATCATAGACTATAAGAACACCATGAAGATCAAGAAGCAGGAAGCCGCGGCCAAGATCCTCAACGCCAACATCGAAAACCCGGGCTGGAAGGACGACGCGGAGACCCTCTCCGAGAAATACACCGATGAAGCAAGCGAACTCGCTTCTAAATATGACAACAATAATAATAATTAAACAGGAGGAACACAATGGGCATTTTATCAAGATTCAGTGACATCATCGAGGCCAACATCAACGCTCTTCTCGACAAAGCAGAAGATCCTGTCAAGATGATCAACAAGTACCTCATAGATGCAAGAGAAGATCTTGCCGAGGTAAAGAAGGAGACCACCGAAGTCATGGCCGAAGAGACCAGAGCACTCCGCAAGGTCAACCAGAACGAGGCTGAAGTTGCAAGGTATGCAGAGCTTGCCAAGAAGGCTCTCAAGGCCGGCAATGAAGGCGACGCAAAGGTCTTCATCGCAAAGAAGCAGGAGCTCGAGAACACCGGCGCTGCTCTCCAGACCGCTTATGCCGCAGCTCACGAGAACGCTATCAAGATGAGGCAGCTGTATGATAAGCTCGCTTCCGATATCGCTCAGCTCGAGGCCCGCAAGGCCGGCATCGAGGCCAAGGTCTCCATCGCCAAGACTCAGCAGAAGGTCAACAACTACACCGCAAAGGGCGACAAGCTCAACGAGGTCATCGGCGCATTCCAGAAGATGGAAG
>CAMYWZ010000234.1 GCA_947302945.1 uncultured Bacillota bacterium | reverse complement strand
TTTAATATTTTTCCATTTCCTTCAGTTCCGGCCCGTGCTCCATGAGCATCCTTATGTAGTCCCCTTCGCCAGTGATCTCCGCGTACTCGAGGATGAAGCGCGCCTTCCACTTGGTCCAGGTGTTCCTGTGGGCGCCGCTGAACATGCTGTCCTCCCACGCGCTGCCGCTGCCTATGCCGGCGGTCTTGCTGCCGTGGTTGAGGGTGTGGTACAGGACCCCCTCGCGGTACTCCGCCGGGACTGCTTCCAGCGCCTTATCCACTTCCCGGATGCGGCGCTTGAGCTCCGCTATGCGCACTGCTCTGCGCTCTACAGGCCTTGCCGCGTAAGACGAAAAGCATGGCTCCATTACGACAGGGCTCGAAGGCCCGACAGCGTTTTCCTCAAGGGCCAGAAGCTCCTTGTTGATGGGGTATTCCTGTATCTTGAGAACCAGCTGCTTATACTTCGCCGCGCTTCCCGCGCTGCCCCCGAGAAGACGCTTGCCGTTGATGTCGTTCATTCCGCTTCAGGCTCCGGGCTTACTATCCTGCACGCCGCGTTGGACGCCATCCGTTCCGAGACCCATTCGCAGATACGCCCCATCTCATATTCTGTGAGTGTGATCCCGCGGGTGCTCTTTTTGTGATCCGGCGTCCACTCCCTTATGTCGTATTTGGGAGGCCTGCCGCACCAGGCAACGATATTCAGTTCCCTTGTCCAGCCGGACGCGCTGGAGCGAAGGACCCCCAGATGCTCTATGAGCTTGAAGCTTATCTCTTCTTTGGGATCCTGCTGCGTGCCCTGCACGTATACCGTTCCGTTTGATAATTGTTCTGACATGATCTTTTCCTTTCTCCCCGGGACAGGAAGGCAAAGACTATACTACCATTATTAGGTAATACTGTCAACAATTATTTTTGGTATTCCAGGGCTGTTTTTCTCAGATATCCACGTAGTCGTCGAGGCCGAAAAGATACAGGCAGGTCTGCCTGACCTCCGCGCCGGTGATCCCCGAAAGCGCCTCCTTGTACAGCTCAAGCTGAGGCATGTAGCGCTGCCTGAGCCTTTCCTTCGCTTCCGCGGGCTGCGTGCGATCCGTGTAATTGCTCTTGTAATCGACAAGGACGAAGCCGTCCCCTTCCCTAAAGTAGCAGTCTATGACGCCCTGCACCAGGACTTCTCTTCCGGACACTTCCGTGCGCATGACAAAAGGCGCTTCCTTGAAGACCTGGGGCGAAGCGACCGCCCTTCTTCCTATGTCCGACGTGAAGAACGCCGCGATGCGCCTTGGATCGACGGCCTTCGCCTCCGCGTCCGTAAGCAGACGGCGCGTCCGCAGGTCTTCGATGAATGCCGCTATGCTGTCCGGGTCCTTCCCCTCTGCCGTGAACGGTATGTGCTCCATGACGCAGTGGTACGCCGTGCCCTTCTCCGCTGCCGAAAGGCTGCCTTTGCGAAGCTTTGCCGGGTCCTCTTCGCCGCCCATGTAGACCGGAGCGAGCTCTTTTTCCTGCGCGCCGGACATTTCCAGGATCTCCGACACGCTGTATTTGCGCTTGAGCGTGGTTTCCCGGGCGGGTTCGTACGAAAAGTGCAGCCTGGCCTTAAGCTCTTCCATGCTGATGGGAAGGAGGCTCTCATCGACCGCAAAGCCGCTTTCTATTCCGGCCTTTATGTTCTCCCTGCTGCTTTCGCCCGAGGCCAGTGTGAGTTCCTCCATAGAGACCGGGACGATGTCAGACGCGGACATGGCGGGAAGCACCATTGACAGGAATTCCTTCATGAAGGCCCTGCCTGCGGGAGGCGCGTACTGCCTGCCGGAAACCATGGCCGCGGGGTCTGGGACTGCAGCGCTCATCAGGAGTATGTCCCTGGCCCTTGTCATCGCGACGTACAGGACCCTGATGTCCTCCGCGAATTCTTCCTGTTTCAGCCTGTCATCGATGATCCTGAAGCTCGCAGGAACTGCCTTGAGGCCCCTTTTGGGGTCCGCGAGCTTGAGTGAAGCGCCCAATTCTCTGTGCTTTCTTACAGGCGGCTTGTTCCCTCCTCCCTTGGGTATATATGCGAGGTTGGCCAGAAGCACGAAGGGGAATTCCAGTCCCTTGCTTTTGTGTATGGTCATGATGCGGACAACGTCGTCCGCCTCGGTGAGCATCTTTACCTGCCCGGTGTCCACGGAACCGCTGCCGGCGATCTGCTCGATGTACGAGACGAAGCCCGCGATGCCGCCTGCCGTCTCGCTCTCGTAGGCTCCGGCCCTGTCGGCCATGGCCCTGAGGTTGGCTATCCTCTGCTGCCCTCCGGGAAGAGCCTGCGCGAACGACGCTATGCCGCTCTCGTGCATGAGTTCCCAGATGAAGTCCGCCAGCGGCAGAGCCTCGGCCTTTCTCCTGAAAGCGCCGAGCCTTTCGAGGAAAGCTGCCGCCTTGTCCCTTAAGGGCCCTTCGCCGCCCTCCGCGAAAGCCTTGAGCGCGCTGTAATACGAACGCCCTGCGCCCTTTCCTTCTATCCTGATCTTCGCAAGCTCCTCCGCAGAGAATCCGAAACTCGGGAAGTGCATCACAGCCAGCAGCTCTACGTCCTGCCAGGGGTTCTCGCATATCTTGATGAGGTCCAGGAAGACCTGTATCTCCGGTGTGTCGAAATAGCCCTCGCCGCGTTCCAGATAGACGGGGATGCCCTGCTGCATGAGGGTCTGGTAGTAAACTTCGCCCCTGCCCTTTACGGAGCGCAGGAGTATGGCCATGTCGCTGTAGCGGAGCGGCCTGTCCCCGTCCTT
>CAMYWZ010000233.1 GCA_947302945.1 uncultured Bacillota bacterium | reverse complement strand
AAACGCCTTCTTCGAAAAGAGAAAGCCGCAGTTTACAGGAAAATAACAGCTTAAGACATGAAAAAACCGACACTTAAAGCAGAAAACGTGGAAGTGCTCCTTCAGAACAGGTTCGTCAGCGTGACGGACCTTAAGTACGACGGGGTCAAGCACTACTATAACGTCAGCCGCAGGGCTCCGAAGGACATCATAGCGCTCAAAAGCGACGAGGATTTCAAGGAGCTCCTTCCTGATGCCGTCACCTGCATGGTCATAGTGAGGGTGCGCGGCGGAGAGCCGAAGCTGCTCATGACAAAGGAGTTCCGCTATCCGACGGGGCAGTTCCTTTTGAGCCCTCCGGCAGGCCTGATGGACCCTTCGGACAAGGACGAGCCTGTCCCGCAGATCGCTACGGCGATAAGGGAGATCAGGGAAGAGACAGGCCTTGCCCTTAAGGATACCGACAGGGTATTCATAGTCAGCCCGTTTTTGTTCAGCACACCCGGGCTTACGGATGAGTGCAACGCCGTAGTCTGCGCCGTCGCGGATATAGAGGATGAATCCGTCTTCAACTCAGACGGCGAGGAGAGCACCGAGGTCATCGGAGATTACACGCTTCTTGGCAAAGAGGATGCCATGCGCATACTCAGGCAGGGCAGGGACGACGAGGGGATCTTCTACTCCGTCTACACTTACCTGGAGCTGCTGTACTTCATCAGCGGCCTCTGGGAGGAGCAGCTGTGATCGCAGAGGATGCGGCAGTCGGCCAAAAGCCCAGGATACTTCAGACCGTTATCGTCGAAGGCCGGGACGACATGTCCGCGGTGCTTGCTGCCGTTGACGCGAACGTCATTTGGACAAACGGCTACGGCATAAGGCAGGATACGCTGGATCTCATAAAAGCCGCTTACGAGCGCACAGGCATCATCATATTCACCGATCCGGACCACGCCGGAAGGCAGATCAGGGAAAGGCTCACGAAGCTCTTCCCGGACGCCGCCCAGGCCTATCTTACCCAGTCCCAGGCCGAAAAAGACGGCGACATAGGCATCGAGAACGCCTCCCCCACAGACATAGCTTTCGCACTTCAGGGACGGTTCTCCCGGTGCGGCACTTCAGGGACGGTTCTCCCGGTGCCGGCTGATGCGTCAGGGCCGGCCGTCACTATGGAAGACCTTTTCGATATGGGACTTGCGGGTGCGGATGGCAGCGCCGAAAAGCGCTCGAAAGCAGGGGCAAGGCTCGGCATAGGCAGCGCTAACGCGAAGACCTTTCTCCGCCGGCTGTCTTTCATGGGAATAGGCCGTAAAGAGCTGGAAAACGCATTGAAGGACTGATAAACAGTCAGAGGAGCAGTATGAACATCGCAGTAGTTACCGGAGCTTCCTCCGGCATAGGAAAAGAATTCGTTTTCAGGGCGGACAAGTTCGAGGGCATAGACCAGATCTGGGTCATCGCAAGGCGCAAGGAACGCCTCACGGAGCTTGCGCAAAGCTGCACCCGTCAGATCGTGCCTGTAGCGCTGGACCTTGCTGCTGACGGCAGCGTGGAGAAGTACGAGGCTCTTCTCGCGGCGGAAAAGCCGTGCATCAGGCTCCTTATAAACGCCGCGGGCTGCGGATACTTCGGGCCCTTCTCGGAGTGCGACATCAAAGCGCAGGAAAACTGCCTGAAGCTCAATACCATAGCGCTTGTCGCGATGTGCCGCGCAAGCCTTCCCTACATGGAGGCGGGCTGCAGCATCATCAACGTGGGCTCCAATTCGGCCTGGCAGCCTGTGCCTTACCAGTCGGTGTACGGCGCCTCGAAGGCAGCCGTGCTGAGCTTTTCCAGAGCCATTGGCAGGGAGCTGAAACCGAAGGGCATACATGTCATGTGCGTCTGCCCCGGCTGGATCAAGACGGAATTCCAGGCGGTCGCCGAGCACGACAGGTATATAAAGTACGTGGACCGCTGGTACGGTCCGGACGAAGTGGCCGATCAGGCCATGAAGGACCTCGCGGCGAAGAAGACGGTGTCCATACTCGGCGCGCCGGTGCGCAGACAGGTAAAGCTGGTAAAGCACCTTCCGGTCGACATGGTCATGAACATCTGGTGCAAGCAGCAGGGTATAGAGTAGCGGGAAGCGCCCCGTAAGGGCGGCGCGGAGGCCTGATATGCAGACAAAACTCGGTAAAAAATTCTGGACGGCCATGCTGGTCTTCGGCCTGATGGGCCAGATCGCGTGGGTCGTGGAGAACATGTACTTCAACGTGTTCATATACAAGATGTTCAGGGCCAGCGCCTCGGACATCTCGGCAATGGTAATGGCCAGCGCGGTGGTCGCGGCTCTTACGACCATCATCATGGGCGCAGTGTCCGACAAAGTCGGAAAGCGCAAGGCTTTCATGAGCGTCGGCTACATCATCTGGGGCGTTTCGATAATCAGCTTCGCCTACATCAGGAGCGTCATGCTCACGATAGTGATGGACTGCGTCATGACCTTTTTCGGGTCTACCGCAAACGACGCGGCGTACAACGCGTGGCTTACGGACCGCGGCGACGAGACCAACCGCGGAAAGATAGAGGGCTTCAACTCGATGATGCCTCTGGTCTCGATACTGGTGGTGTTCGGCGGCTTCATGAGCTTCAACCTCGATGAGCAGAGCAGCTGGACCACGATCTACTACATCATCGGGATCGCCACCACGGTCATAGGGATCATAGGCTGGTTCATCATCGAGGACGCGCCGGGACTTGAAAAGAGCACGCAGCCCCTAGGTCAGGTGCTGGCTTACAGCTTCAGGCCGTC
>CAMYWZ010000232.1 GCA_947302945.1 uncultured Bacillota bacterium | reverse complement strand
GCATCGAGTTCAGGCAGGCTATCTCGCGCTACCTGGCAAGGTCCCGGAACATCTTCGCGTCGCCGGAGCAGATAGTGATAGGAAGCGGAGCGGAGCATCTTTACGGTCTGATAATAGATATGATAGGGCGCTACCGCAGCTACGGCATAGAGGACCCATCGTACGGCAAGATACACCAGGTCTACAGGCTCAACGGCGCCCATATGGAGCTGCTGCCTCTCGGTCCCGACGGAATAAGCACTAAAGATCTTGAAAAATGCAGCGCGGGCGTGCTTCACATAACGCCTTACAGGTCCTATCCGAGCGGCATCACCGCAGGAGCTGCCAAAAAGCGCGAATACATCAGCTTCGCGAGGAAAAGAGGCGCCTGGATAATAGAGGACGACTTCGAATCCGAGTTCACTCCTTCGTCAAAGCCGGAGGAGACTCTGTTCGAGATAGATGGAGGCATAAGAGTTATTTATGTAAACAGCTTCACTATGACTATATCCCCGGGTGTCAGGACGGCTTACATGGTGCTTCCCAAGCTGCTTCTTCCGGTATATAAGGAGCGTCTGGGATTCTGCTCGTGCACCGTTCCCACGCTGGACCAGCTCGTTTTGGCGCAGCTTATAGACAGCGGAGACTTTGAAAGGCACGTCAACCGCATCAGGAGAAGGAACCGCAGGAGCGCGGAACAGAAGCAATAAAAAAGAGCCGCGCGCGGCGGCCCGCAGAATATCAGTACTTGTCGCTCCTTGAGAACGGCAGCAGGACGGAATAGAGCTCCAGCCTGCCGGCGAGCATCAGGACGGACATGAGTATGTGCATGACGGGGCTTACGGCAGCGTAGCTGATGCTGCTCTCTACGGCAATGCCGACGTTGTTGAGAAGCGCGGCGCTGACGGTAAAGCAGCTGATTATATCCTCAGACTCGAAGGATATGACGAAGGCCCCCGCAAGGTAGAACGTGAAATACGTAAGGAAGAAGACGCCGATGGCGTTCGCTGCCTCGGACGGCAGCCTTCTTCCGTTTATTTTTGTGGTGACGACGGCGCGTGTATGTATCCTTGATGTGAACGACGTGGATATCACGCGGAAGACTACGATTATCCGCATCAGCTTGATGCCGCTTCCCAGCGAGCAGCTGCTTCCGCCTATGAAGGAGAGGGAAGTGAGGACCGCCTTGGCAAAGGGCGGCCATGCGGAGAAGTCCGCCGAGCTGAACCCTGTGGTGGTCATGAATGAAACGGAGTGGAAGATGCCGTTTTCCACGCTTCCGCGAAGGTCGTATGTGCCGCTTGCGTAAAGGCTGGTGCAGACAAGGATGCTTGCGCCGGCTATGATGAATATCAGAGCGTAGAGCTCGGAGTTGGTGTCGAATCTGTCGAAGTGCTTCTTGATCGCGTGGTAGTAAAGGGTGTAATTCACGCAGGTGAAGATCATGAAGATGACGGTGACCGTTTCGCCCATGCCGGAGGGAATGGCGCCGGCAGGGAGGAAGCCTCCGGTGGATACCGTTGAAAGGCTGATGCAGATGCTGCCAAGTACGGTAAAGCCGCAGATGTAGAGGACTATTATCTGGACTGCGGTCATTATAAGGTACGTAAGGAGCAGCCTTCTGGCTATGGATGTGAACCTGATGCCTGTCCTATAAAGGGCGCTCGAAGCCGAATCCGATCTTAAAAGGCCGCCGCTCGAGGCATCGGTATTGCTTACTATGCTTGCAAGGAATACAAGGGTTACACCGCCGCCTATCCACTGGCAGAAGCTCCTGAAGACCTTGAGCCAGTCGGGCAGGGTTGACGTTCCGTCAAACACGGAGGCTCCCGTCGTTGTGAACGCCGAGACGCTCTCGAAGAAGGCCGCTGTCGGGCTCTTTATCCAGCCTCCGATCAGGTAAACAGCCGTGCTTATAAGTGAAAGCACGATGAACACAGCCAGGACCAGGCCCATGAGCCGCCTTGCCGTAAGCTGCTTTCTTCTTTTAGTTTTCTGCAGCTGATCTGTGTTCATGTCTTACCTGTTTTCGTCCCAGAACACCGGGGTGAACATCAGTACTATCGTATAAAGCTCAAGACGTCCTGCTATCATGAGTATGGACAGGAGTATCTTGACGCCTGAGGAGAACAGCGCGTAATTCATTGTCGGTCCGACGAGGTCGAAGCCCGGGCCTATGTTGCACAGGCATGCCACCACGGCCGACAGCGAAGTCGTGAGGCTGAACCCGTCCAGACAGACGAGCAGCGTGCTTCCTATTATGGTGACCACGAAGAGCATCATGAACTGCGATACCTGCGCCAGCGTCTGCTCGGAAACGTTCCTGCCGCCCACCTTTACGGGGCGCAGGGCGTTGGGGTGCAGCAGCCTGTCGGCGCCGCGCTTCATGAGCTTGAAGGTGAGTATCAGCCTTATGACCTTGATGCCGCCGCCTGTGGAGCCGGCGCATCCGCCTATTATCATGAGTATGAAGAGCACCAGGCGGCATACCGTGGGCCAGGTGTCGAAATCAGCCGTGCCGTAGCCCGTGGTGGTCATGATGGAGCTTACCTGGAAGAACGAGTAGCGCAGGGATTCTCCGACGCCTGTATAGACCTTGTCGATCAGCAGCATTGCCGCTATGAACAGCGTGCAGCCTGTGACTATAGCTATGTAGGTGCGGAACTCCGGGTCGCGGAGCATCTGGCCGGGCTTGCCGGTCAGCAGGTAGTGGTAGAGGCCGAAGTTGACGCCGGCGGCCACCATGAATACGCCTATGACCATCTCCACGTAGGCGCTGCCGTAAAAGCCTAT
>CAMYWZ010000231.1 GCA_947302945.1 uncultured Bacillota bacterium | reverse complement strand
CCTGATATTGGCTCCGAGCTTGATATTGGTAAAGCCGCGCTCGGTAAGCCCCTGAGTGTGGAGTATGGAACCGACGAACACAGCCGGCTCCTTGCCGGGGCGCATGAGGAAGGCCTGAAGATGGTAGTAGCATCTCCAGTCGGTGAAATACCTGAAGTTGCCGTAGGAAAGAGGCCCTACGCAGCTGTTCCCGACAAACAGGACAGCGTCGAGGCCTTTATCCGCCATGAGCTTTTCAAGAGCCGCATGTCTTTTCTTCAGTATGGGTCTTATATCCATGAAAACACCTCTACAGATAACTTGACAATTATTTAACTACAGGATATCCGCATTTTGCGTCAATGTCTAATCCAAAACCCGAAAAAAGCGGAAAAGCTGTAAAAAAACGCTGTCATACTGCTTTGGCTTGTAATAAGCTTATAACAAAAGTGTGAATCTAAAGCTCTTTTTTGAGTTCCCTTTCCATGTAATCGAGGAAAACGCCTGTTACGGGATCGTCCGCCTTGCTGTAGCCGGCGACCACGTGTATGCGGCTGGACTGCTTTTCGCTGACTATGGGTATGAGCTTGATCTTCGCGTCATACGTGGCCACGTTGTTCGTCAGGAAAGCTATGCCCTGATTCATTTCGACAAGCGTCAGCAGCGACAGCGCCGTATTCGTATAGATGCGCCGTCCGGGAGTGACGCCGTAAATGGAGCAGGTGTACTCGAGCATCTGTAGCTGGAACCAGCTGTGGCTGGTGTCGAAGGCGCAGATGAAGGTCTGGCCGTTGAGGTCTTCCGGATACACCTTGTCCCTGCTGTACAGCGGGTGCTCCTCCCCCACCGCGATGACGCTGTTCTCCTTGCTGGTGACGAGCCTCCTGAGCTCGTTGTGCTTGGAGAGCCTGGCGCTGGGGCAGAATACTGCTCCGCATTCCCTTGCCAGAAGGGCCTCCACTATGCTGTCATAGTTGTATTCTTTGAGGGAGACCGTATAATCCGGGTACTCTTTGATGAATCCCGGAACGTATTTTCTTACATATTGTATATCGAAACCCCCGAAGCCTATGGTGAACCAGCTCTTTCCGGCGCTGGCTATCTCCACGCCGCCCTGCTGCGCGAGCATGAAGTCGTCTACCAGTGTGACGGCATACTTGTAAAACTCCTCTCCTGCCGGAGTGAGCTCCACCTTGCTGCGGTTCCTGGCGAACAGCCTGAAGCCCAGCTCTTCTTCCATGGAGGAGATGTACCTGCTCATGGCAGCCTGAGCCATGTAGTTTTCCTTGGCAGCCTTCGAGAAGCTGAGGTTTTTCGCTACGCTGCAGAAATACTTGAGTCTCTTGATATCCATTCCTTATCACAACTCCGTAATGTCAGCCGGAGACGATATGTCTCTCTTCACTCAGGAACAGAATACTATCGAAGGAGGGAAAAAGCAAGAGCCATATAACATTTTTAATATCTTCTGAAAACAAAAGCGTTCAAAAAACGCATGTTTTTATGAGCGTTTATAATTTATCAATGTAATAGTATTGGACAATTCCCCGGGCGCTATTTTATGGTTAAAGCAGAGATAATCATACGCATACATGCTGCGGGAAAGGAACCATCATGATCAGATCATTCGACCTGGCGCGCGGAAGGATAAACTCCGGCGCCGGCGCGCTGCTTGAGATCCCCGGTGAGATGGACAAGCTGAAAGCACAGCGCGCTGTCATAATAACAGACAGGAACATAGCCGCCCTGGACGGCTTCAAGAAGGCCGTAGAGAATATCAGAAACAGCGGGAAGGAAGCCTTCATCTACGACGCTGTGGAGCCCAACCCGACCGATACCGACTGCGAAAAGACCGCGGATTTCATGAAGGAGATAAAGCCGGACGTGATCATCGCCTTCGGCGGCGGCTCCCCCATGGACTGCGCCAAAGCGGCAGACGCTGTCTATACCATGGGCGTTCCGACTGTAGAATGCGGCGTCGTGGCAGGCGGAATGCAGAAGATACCCCCGACCACGCTTCCCATAATCGCAGTTCCCACGACCGCGGGCACCGGCTCAGAGGTCAACGACCTCGGCGTCATCATCGATTCCAAAAAACACGTCAAATTCCCGGTCAAAAGCGTAAACCTGCTCCCGAAGCTTATCATACTCGACCCGATGATCACCGTCGGGCTTCCGAAGTCCGTCACAGCAGCAACAGGCATTGACGCCCTCACCCACGCAATAGAAGCCTACGTTTCGCTGTCCGATTTCTACATCGGCGACGCGGTGGCTCTCTACGCAATGAAGCAGATAGTGGAAAACCTTCCGAAAGCATACGGGAACGGCGAAGACATTGAAGCGCGCGAGAACATGCTGATGGCCTCGCTGTGCGCGGGATTCGCATTCAGCTTCAACGGTCTGGGGCTCTGCCACCAGATGGCTCACCAGCTCAGCTCGTACTTCAACGCGCCGCACGGTGTTGCCAACGCCCTGCTCCTGCCCCACGTAATGCGCTTCAACATGACCGCAAGGCCGGAGCGCTACGCGGATGTGGCTGCAGCGCTCGGATGCGATATAACCGGGCTCGACGCGAAAGCAGCGGCCTTAAAAGGTGCGGAAAAGGTCGAGGCTCTTTGCAGGCAGCTCGGCATCCCCCAGTACCTCGACGACATAGGCGTGGACAAAGCCATGGTCCCCACCCTCGCGGACAGCGCCATGCTCGACCTTACAGGAAGGAACAACCCGATCAAGACCACCACGGAGCAGTGCATAGCCCTCTACCACGAGTGCTTCAGGCCCTAGCAACACGGGAAAGGAGTAAAT
>CAMYWZ010000230.1 GCA_947302945.1 uncultured Bacillota bacterium | reverse complement strand
ATCAGAGCGATTTAATAACGCGCCGCGCCACACCCTGCACCTTGAGGCTCTTCATGAGACGCGAGCTGATCTTAAGGCGGTGGTGCAGTATCTCTTTAAGCAGCATGCCGCTGTCATTTTCCGTGCAGATGTATTCAGTACCGTTGTTTTTCATATCACAGTCAGTATAACACAGCCGGCCCGAATGTGATTAAATAAACAAGACAAAAACGCTCCTTTCGTGTGGAAAAAACAAATATTTGTGATAAAATAGGTGTGGTTGGCACGACCAGCCTGTTTTTGATACGCATTTCTTAATTATTGAGGTAAACAAATGATCCGATTCACCGAAACCGTCCTGCGCGACGCGAACCAGTCACTGATCGCAACGCGCATGCCCTACGACAAGTTCGAGCCCATACTCTCCGAGATGGACAAGGCAGGCTACTACTCCTGCGAGATCTGGGGCGGAGCCACCTTCGACGTATGCCTCAGGTTCCTCAACGAGGATCCCTGGGAAAGACTCAGAAAGATACGCAAGGCAATGCCCAACACCAAGCTGCAGATGCTGCTGCGCGGGCAGAACATACTCGGCTACAGCCACTATCCCGACGACATAGTCCGCCGCTTCGTAAGGGCTTCCGTCAAGAACGGCATCGATATCATAAGGATATTCGACGCCCTCAACGACGTCAACAACCTGAAAGTCGCCATTGAAGAGACTGTAAAGTCCGGAGCTATGGCTTCCGGAGCCATCTCCTACACCATAAGCCCTGTCCACACCCTCGACAACTACGTCAAGCTCGTAAAAGAGATGGCGGCCATGGGAGTCGGATCCATATGCATAAAGGACATGGCGGGCCTTCTTACTCCGAAGAACGCCTACGATCTGGTCTCCGCCATCAAGGACGCTGTGGACCTGCCCGTAGTCATGCACACCCACTGCACTACAGGCCTCGCATTCATGACCTACCTTAAGGGAGTCGAGGCAGGCGCGGACGTCATAGACACAGCCATTTCGCCGTTCTCGGGCGGAACTTCGCAGCCCGCTACGGAAACTCTGTACTACGCTCTCAAGGAATTCGGATACGACCCGGGCCTCAATGAAGCTTCCATAAACAAGATCGCGGACTACTTCAAGCCGGTAAGAGCGGAATTCATAGAGAAAGGCACACTCAACCCGATCTCTCTTACGACCGACACCAAGTGCCTCAAGTACCAGATCCCCGGCGGCATGCTCAGCAACCTCTTAAGCCAGCTGAAGATGCTCAACGCCTCCGACAAGTTCGAAGAAGCCCTGCTGGAGACCCCGCGCGTCCGCGAAGACATGGGCTTCCCGCCGCTCGTAACTCCCACCAGCCAGCTCGTCGGCAACATGGCAGTGCAGAACGTGCTCGCAGGCGAAAGATACAAGAACGTCAGCTCTGAGATCAGGGCTTACTGCCGCGGCGAATACGGCAGGACCCCTGCTCCCATAAACCCCGAAGTCCGCGCGAAGATCCTCGGAGACATCAAGCCTCTTGAAGGCCGCTACGCGGATACCCTTCCCGACGACACGTTCGAGAAGACAAAGGAAAAGCTCGGAGACACCGCAAGGTGCGAGGAAGACGTCCTCAGCTACATTGCCTTCCCGTCTGTTGCGGAGAAGTTCTTCGAGAAGAGAAAAGCTGACGAAGAAAAGGTCGTCAAGTTCAGCATCGAGAGGATAGAATAATGAATATGAATGCAGGAAGCGCACTGATCTATTCCGTTCTGGGAATGCTGGTGGTGTTCTTTGCTCTGATCCTTCTGATGGTCTGCATAAAGGTGCTCATAGCCGTAACAGACAGAAAGAAGAAGGCTGAGCCGGCCCTCGCGGCTGCGGCGGATGCACCCGCGCCGGCAGCTCCGGCGGCGAAAGCGCCGGAGGCAAAAGGCACCGCCGGAGACGTCAAGCTCTACGACACGGATCCCAAAGACGCGGCGATGGTCATGGCCATAGTCGCGGACACTCTCGGAAAACCGCTCAACGAGCTGAGATTTAAGTCCATCAAAGAAGTAGAGGAATAAAACTATGAAATACAAAGTCAATCTCAACGGCAGGATATACGAAGTAGAAGTAGAAGCAGTTGACGAAGTAAACGGCAGCATTAAGACTGAAGCTGCAGCACCGGTTGTCAAGGAGAACAAGCCGGCAGCTGAAGGCGATAAGATCATTGCTGCTCCTATTACCGGTAAAGTACTGGAAGTAAAGGTTAAGATCGGTGATATGGTTAAAAAGGGACAGACCGTGGCTATAATTGAAGCCATGAAGTTGGAAAACGAAATTCAGTCTGCCTATGACGGCAAGGTTGTAGACATCAGAGCTGGCAAGGGCGACGACATCAAAAACAAGGAAGCTCTGATCGTTCTGGAATAAAATGCACAGAATCGATTTTGATACCATAGATTCTACAAATACATTCCTGAAAAACAATTATGATCATCTGCCGGACATGACATTTGTAAGTGCTTTGCTGCAGACAGCCGGAAGAGGGCGTAATAACCGCCGATGGCTAAGTGACAGGGGAAACAGCCTGATGTTCTCTGTTCTGTTATTAGACAGATACTATATGGAACATTACAGGTGCCTGTCTATACTGGCAGCGTATTCAGTCATAAAAGCGCCGGAAATAAACGGGATCAGTGATCTGTCACTGAAATGGCCTAATGATGTTTATGCCGGCTGTGAAAAGATCTGCGTGATCCTGCTGGAAGGCGTATCCAGAGAAGAACTGGAATGTCTGATCATAGGAACAGGAATAAATGTCAATCAGAAATCATTTGAAGGTGATTATCTGCACAAACCTA
>CAMYWZ010000229.1 GCA_947302945.1 uncultured Bacillota bacterium | reverse complement strand
GCGAAGATAACGAAGATCTGCCGGAAGCCGTCCTGAGGATAATGAAGGGCAGGGGGCTTACGCTAGCATCGGCCGAATCCATCACCGGCGGCATGTTCGCCAAGATGATCACGGATATCCCAGGAGCGTCCGCGGTCTTTTCAAGAGGCATAGTTACATACAGCAACGCCGCCAAGATATCAGAGCTTGACGTCAAGCCGGAAACGCTTGAAAAATATGGTGCGGTAAGCCCTCAGACAGCCGAGGAGATGGTAAGAGGTCTCTCACTTTACAGCGGCTGCAGCATATGCGTATCAGTTACAGGGCACGCAGGCCCGGAAACAGGTGACGGTCTTCCCGTCGGGCTGTTTTACGTAGGTCTCTGCGCTTTCGGAAAAGTGACCGTAAAGGAGTTCAGAGCAAGACGCACCAAGAGGGACGACATACGCAAGATCGCCTGCCAGGAAATGTACAGGATGGTCTACGAAGCGCTAAAATAACATTTGACATCAATACCATTTAATGTTAAAATATTTTTCGAAAAAACGCTGATAAAACACTTGACCTGACGCTTAAAGGGGAGTATTATGTAAGAGAACAAATGTTCTCGCATGCGGAGGTAAACATGGCAGTCAACACAAACACTCAGAAAAGCGACAAGGAAAAAGCTCTGGAAGCCGCACTTCTCCAGATAGACAAGAAGTTCGGCAAAGGTTCCATCATGATGCTCGGAGACGACAACGCACGTCTGGACATAGCATCAGTTTCAACCGGTTCGGTAAGCCTTGACATCGCCTGCGGCATAGGCGGGCTTCCCAGAGGAAGGATCATAGAGATCTACGGTCCGGAGTCTTCCGGCAAGACCACTCTTGCTCTGCACGTCATAGCGGAAGCTCAGAAGGCAGGCGGAAGGGCAGCCTTCATAGATGCGGAGCACGCTCTGGATCCCGTATACGCCAAAGCTCTCGGCGTAGATATAGACGAACTTCTCGTATCCCAGCCGGACACCGGAGAAGACGCCCTCGAGATCTGCGAAATGCTCATCAGGAGCGGAGCACTCGCTGTCGTAGTCATAGACTCTGTAGCAGCCCTCGTCCCTAAGAGCGAAATCGAAGGAGACATGGGGGACAATCACGTCGGCGCCCAGGCAAGGCTCATGTCCCAGGCCCTCAGGAAGATCACCGGCGTTGCCAATAAAACAGGCACCATGGTAGTCTTCATCAACCAGCTCAGAGAAAAGATAGGCGTCATGTTCGGCAACCCGGAGACCACCACAGGCGGCAGAGCTCTCAAGTTCTATTCGTCCGTACGCCTGGACGTAAGGCGCGTGGAGTCCATCAAGATGGGTGACGCTGTAATAGGCAACCGCACCAGAGTCAAAGTCGTAAAGAACAAGGTCGCGCCCCCGTTCAAGATGACGGAGTTCGACATCATGTACGGCAAGGGAATATCCAGATCCGGAGATATACTGGACTGCGCAGTAGACGCAAAGCTCATAGAAAAGTCCGGAGCCTGGTATTCCTACAAAGGAGACCGCATAGGCCAGGGCAGGGAGAACGTCAAAGCCTATCTGGAAGAGCATCCCCAGATCATGGACGAACTCGAAAAGCAGATCAAGGAGAAGTTCATCCCCAGGAAGGACGAAACTCTCACTGACGACTCAGAAGACATCAAAGTCGACGAAGACGGCGTAGTCCTGGAATAGCAGCATAAATACATCAAAATTATCCTGCAAAATACATAAAAAGCATTTGACAAGCCTGTGTCTGTGTGGTAAATTACCAATGTTGCCGCTCTGATCAGGCTTGTTTTTAAATGCTTTTCACAAAGCTGCCTGCTAAGGCGAGACGGAAAGACGGAGGTAAAAAATAAACAATGTACGCAGTGATCGAGACCGGCGGTAAGCAGTATCGCGTTACCGAGGGCGACGTTATAAACGTCGAAAAGCTTGACGCAGAAGTCGGCAAGGCAGTCACCATCAAGGAAGTCCTTGTCGTGGAAAAAGAAGGAGAGACTCTCGTAGGTGCTCCCTATGTAACAGGCGCAAGCGTAAAGGCAGAAGTGCTTGAGAACGGCAAAGGACCCAAAGTCGTCATCTACAAGTATAAGGCAAAGAAGGACAGCAAGAAGAAGCAGGGACACAGGCAGCCCTATACCCAGCTTCAGATCAAGTCTATAACTATCAGAGCTTCCCGCAAGAAGGCTGAAGAAGCCGCGGCTGAAGAGAACTAGTTTCAGGGGAGGTACAGATATGGCAAGCAAAAAGGGTGTCGGCAGTTCCAAGAACGGCCGCGAAAGTGAATCCAAACGACTGGGAGTCAAGACAGCTGACGGTCAGTTCGTAAGCGCAGGTTCCATCATCGTTCGTCAGAGAGGGACCAAGTATCATCCCGGCAACAACGTCGGCATAGGCGGAGACGATACACTGTTCGCTAAGATCGACGGCACTGTAAAGTTCGAAAGAAAAGACAAGACCCGCAAGCAGGTCTCTGTCTATTCGGAAGAAGCTTAAAAGACCATGGCCCCCGGAATCACGGGGGCCTGTTTTTATCGCACCAAAGGACCGTCCCTCAGGTGCAAGAGGATAGAGATGTTTGTTGATAAGGCGCAGATAACTGTAAAGTCGGGAAGAGGCGGAGACGGCGCGGTGTCTTTCAGGAGGGAGCCGTATGTCCCTCAGGGAGGACCTGACGGCGGCAACGGAGGAAAAGGCGGCAGCGTGATACTGACCGCGGACAGAAACCTCCGCACCCTCATGGATTTCCGCTACAAAAAGAAGTACGAAGCCCAGCCCGGCGAAAACGGCTATGACTGCTCCGCCTCGATCCCCGGCATCGAG
>CAMYWZ010000228.1 GCA_947302945.1 uncultured Bacillota bacterium | reverse complement strand
CTTCAAAAAGCGCGGCCACTAAGCCGTCCCCTTCAGGGGAAGGTGGTCCGAAGGACCGGATGAGGCAGCAAAAAACGGGGCTGTTGAAAGCCCCGTTTTAATGTTCCGCTTAAGCCTTACGGCTCAATGATCTCCTTGTAAACTCTTCCTGTAGTCTCCACGTTCCGCAGGAAGTTCAGTATCTCCTCGGTGCACTCCTCGATCAGCTGGCCGAAGGGGCCGCCGTGGCCGAAGCCGGAGTACAGGACGAGCTTGCCGTGAGGCAGGCATTCGGCCGTGCGAAGCATGAGGTCCGGACGGGCGATCGGGTCTTCGATGCCGCCGAGCATGAGGGTGGGGGTCTGTATGGTGCGCAGCGCCTCGCAGACCTTGGCCTCGGTGCCCAGGCCCACGAGCGGCCTTCTGTAGTCCAGAGCCTTCTCTTCAGGCGTCATCTCAGCCATGAGCTTTTCCCTGTAAGGCATGTTTTTGGCTATCCTTCTGGCGACCGCGGGATCCTCGAATGTGGGCGGATCCATGGGCTTTCTGACAGGCGGGGTGCCGTCCTGCGACATGCTCCTGAAGGACCTTACGCCTTCGTCTATGTTGTGCGGCCCGCCGACCATGTCTATGAAGGCGGTGACCCTCTCGGGGTGCCTCAGGCACAGGTGCCAGCCGGTGCCGGCGCCGTGCGAGCAGCCCGCGTAGATGAACTTGTCTATGCCGAGCTTGTCGGCCACCCTGACAACGTCGTCCGCGAAGATGTTGAACCATTCGTTGCCGTAGTCCTCCCACACGTGGGTGGACTTTCCTATGCCGCGGTTGGTGATCAGAAGCACGTGGTAGCCGTGATTTGCCAGCTCTCTCGTGGTGTTGATCGGCGGGAAGTCCATCATCAGGCTGAGTATGTACTTGTCACCCTCGCCGAGGTCTTCGTAAAAAAGCTCTATACCTTTTTCGACTTCTACTTTAGGCATTTCGGTCCTCCTCTTTCCAGACTCTTGAAAGCATATGGATGCTGTTGTATTATTTATTTGTATTATAGCATATTTTGAGTAAAGGAGCTTATCAATGGCAACACTTCAGATGAATTTCCTTTCAATGAAGCTGGGCATACAGACCAATGTTTCTGTTTTTCTGCCAAGCTATGTTCCTTCGGAAGAGAACGCCGGCAAGACCGATGCCGAGGTTTATCCGCAGGGTAAAAAGTACCCCGTCCTTTATCTTCTGGCCGATGAGACCGGCGACGACAGCCAGTGGCTGCGCGAGACAGCGATAGCCAGGATAGCCCAGGAATACGGCTTTGCCGTTGTTATGCCCTGTCCCTTCGAAAAGATGTATTCCGAGGAAAACCCCGGTCAGAAGTTCACCAGCTACATCACTCAGGAGATCAGGGACATATGCACCGCGATGTTCCCGATCTCGGACTATACCCGTGAAAACTTCATAGCCGGAGCGGGCCTTGGGGCTTACGGCGCCCTCAAGTGCGCCCTTGCTGTTCCGGGATGCTACGAGGCGGCTATCATGATAGGCGGCGCTTACGCAAAGAATATGAAAGGCGGTTATCTTGAAGCCGTCAAAATGCAGATGGCAAAGACCGGCCTTACGCCTCAGCTGGCTCTGGACGACGCCGCATCAGACGATGCCGAGCTCACCGCCGCAGCGAAAAAGATCAGCGACAGACTGGCGCTCGGAAAGGCTCCCAGCCTTCCCAATGTATGGATCACCTATGCCAAAGGCTCGCCTCTTGCAGAGTATTCGGAGCGCGCGGCAGGAAACCTTAAGAGCGACTTTTTCCACGTCACCGAAGAGGCTCCCGCAGACGGCCCGGACGACTGGGACTTCCGCGAGGCAGCGATAAGAAAAGCCGCAGAGAAGTACTTCGGAAAGGGGGCAAAGTAAATGGCGGTAGTACGTTTCAATTTCCTTTCAAGGCAGCTGGGCATGTCCACCAACGTCACTATGATACTCCCCAGCTTCGACCAGAACAGCGACCTTGGCAAGCCCGTCCGCAAGGTCTATGATCCCGGGAAAAAGTACCCCGTCCTGTGGCTTTTGCACGGCGGTTCCGGCGATGATGCCGACTACCTGAACTGGACGAATATTTCTCGCTACGCTGTCGAGTACGACTGCGCTGTCATCTGCCCCTGCGACTACAATGCGGGCTACAACGATTATCCGCGCGGCGCCAAGTATTACAAGTACATCACAGAAGAGCTGAGAGCCTTCTGCCTGGCCAACTTCCCGATATCAGACAAGCGCGAGGACAACTTCATCGGCGGCCTTTCCATGGGAAGCGGCGGCGCCATGAAGATAGCTCTCGACAAGTGCGAAAAGTACTCCTGGGCCCTGATAATGTCCGGCGGCATAGGCGTGAAGAACCAGCTGTCCAAAGGGCACTCGTCCTTCCGCGACAAGGTCATCGCGGCCGGTTGGCCCATGCCCAAGCAGCCCGCGGACGTCGTGCGCCCGGACGCCGAAGCCATGCTCCGCGACGACGTCGCCAAAGGCCGCACCCTGCCGAAGTTCATCCTTGCCTGCGGCGAGGAGGACAACATCGCCTGGAACAACCACGTTCACGCTGTCGAACTCATGGAAGAGCTCGGCCTGGAATACATAGACTTTCACCTTCCCGGATACCGCCACGAGTGGGATTTCTGGGAGATCTGCCTGCGCAAGGTCTTCCCCGAGTGGATAGGCCTTCCGCACAAACCGCTCTCGCCGGTGTCCTCCGCCTGGAGCGACCCGGTGCCCCCCAAAGCCTGAGCCATTGGGGGACAGGTCCCTGTGTGTCACCACCAACCGTCCTGTCATTGACACGTAAAAGGAGGCGGCTCCAATGAAAAA
>CAMYWZ010000227.1 GCA_947302945.1 uncultured Bacillota bacterium | reverse complement strand
TCATGTTCAGAAAGGATAAGGACAGGATACACGCCATAGGCATGACGCAGGTGGAGGACAAGGTGCCTTCGGTGATGCTGGCGCTTACGATCCTAAGCCTCATCGCGGTGTCGTTCATCCCGTACAAGGACGCGGCTGCGGCAGGGCAGTTCTATAAGCCGGACTGGACCAACGGCGCCCTGTGCATGCTGTTCTTTATCATAGGGCTGGCGCGCGAGTGCGTCAGAAACAAAGGTCTTGAGCCTGTGAAGAAGGCTTTTAAGGAGATCGACTGGTACACCCTGGTGCTTCTGGCCGGGCTGTTCATAGTTATAGGCGGCATCAAGCGCGCGGGGGTCATAGACCTGCTCGCCAGGTGGATATACGGCCTCTGCGGAGGCACCACGAGGGGCGCACTGTTTGCCACGTTCACCGTCATCGTATGGATGTCGGTGCTGATCTCTGCCTTTATCGACAACATACCTTACGTGGCCACCATGCTGCCTGTGGTGCAGTCGCTTTCCGCGCAGTTCACCGTCTCTTCGGACGCGGCTGTCGCCGGAAACTGCGCAACGCTGCTGTATTTCGGCCTTCTGGTCGGCGCCACGCTCGGCGGCAACATCACCCCGGTGGGGGCTTCCGCGAATATCACGGGCATAGGGCTGCTGCGCAAGGAGGGCTATACGGTAAAGCCCGGGGAATTCATGAAGTACAGCGTGCCGTTCACGCTGTCCGCCGTGCTTACCGGCTACCTGCTGCTCTGGATCATCTGGATGTGATTTTCGGAGGACATCATGACTCACTACGTTTTTCTCAAGTATAAAGAGGGCTATTTCAACGACGAGACTTTCGCGGAGCTTTCGCGTCTGTTCAAGGCGGCTGTCGACGCCATGCCGGAGCTTACGGACTTTTCCGTGAAGAGGAACATACTCCCGCGCGACGTCAATATGGACCTTATGATCAGCTTCAAGGCTCCCGGCCCCGAGTACATCCCCGTCTACGTCAAGTCCGACCTGCACATGGCCGCGGCCAAAGTCAGCGGCCCCCACGAGACCGCCCGCTTCTCCTTCGACTGCGAATGAACACAGGTGGCACCATCAGGGACGGTTCTTCTGGTGCCGAAACCAGCGGTCCCCCTTAACGTCACCCCCATCAAAGAAGCGGCTGATATGAACTCTGGGGACGGTTCTCAGGTTCGCGTTTTACGGGTTTGTTGATACTATGAAGATCCATCTGATAAAAAAGGAGAAGGGACGCGTTTACAAGTCGGAGGACATTGTGCGCGCCCTGTTTGGCGCAGAGCTTGCGCACGACGGGAACGGGGCGCCGTTTTTGCGTGCTGAAGAGGGCGCAGAGGAGCGTTTCGTTTCCATCACCGATACAAAGAACTACTGGGCCTGCGCTGTCGAAGGCAGCCGTATCGGTCTTGATATGGAGGAGGCCGGGCGGGTCGTCAAGCCCGCCGTCGCAAAGCGCTTCCACAAGGACGAGCAGGCCTACCTTGCCGCGCTGTCCGAGGGCAGCCGCGAGTGGACGGAGGAGTTCCTCTCGATCTGGACCCGCAAGGAAGCCTGGGCCAAGTACTGCGGCAAGGGCCTTAAGCAGCCGTTTTCGGAGTTTTCGGTGCTTGACGGGGCTCTGCCGGCGCCGGTAAGCTCCTTTGCCTATAAGAACCTGGTCTTCGGCATCGCCGGGGCGCCCGGCGCGGAGGTCGTCACGGAGAAGTACGATGCTCCCATGGAGCAGAGCGCTCTGGACTATGCAGCCGGCCTTCTCGACTCGCGCGCCTATTCGTCGGCGGCATTGAAAAAGAAGCTCCTTGACCGCGGCTACCGCGAAGAGGAGTCGGAAGCAGCCATCGAAAAACTCAAAGACTATGGCTACATCAACGACGAGTCGTACGCCGCGGAGTTTGCCAGAAGGGCCGCCGAAGGCGGCAAAGGCAGCAGGCGCATCAGCTTCGAACTGAAAGAGAAGGGCATAGATAAAGAACTGGCGGCGCAGGCCGCCTCAGAATACAAAGAGGGCGAGTACGGACGCGCCCTGGATATCGCCCGCGCGATGGCGGAAAAGTCCGGCAGCAGCGTCACCGGTCCCGCAAACGATCCCGACCCGGCAGATCTGTCAGACCTCTCGCCGGATCAGAAAAAAGAACTTTTCAGCCGCAAGCAAAAACTTGCGGGAAAGATCTCCCGCAAGCTCTCATCCCTCGGCTACGACGCCTCCGTCATCTATTCCGTCCTCGAAGACCTTGGGCTTTGACAAAAAGACGGCACCATCAGGGACGGTTCTCCCGGTGCCGACCGGTCATTTCAGGCTGCGAAGGTACGTTTTCTGCTCCGGTGTTATCCGGTAGCTTTCTATTGCTTTCTGAATGGTTTTGCGGTGCGTCCACGGGTCCAGCCTGCGCTGCTCTATGTAGGGCAGGGCGGCCTCGTACTGCTTGGCCAGCGCGGTCGC
Source organism: uncultured Bacillota bacterium (assembly GCA_947302945.1). Lineage (GTDB taxonomy): Bacteria > Bacillota > Clostridia > Peptostreptococcales > Anaerovoracaceae > RUG13409. Next base: position 389 of record CAMYWZ010000227.1, on the reverse strand, counting down.
AAAATACCAGGCCTGCATCATCCGCACATAGTACTCCTCAGAGCGCACGGACGCTGCAATTTCAAGGTATTCGGGCGAAAAGTCCGCGTCCAGGAAGTGCTGCATGAGCATGCCAAGGCCGAAGCGCACGGTGTAGGTTCTGTCAGACTTCAGCCATTCACGAATGCAGGCAATCAGCTCGTTTTTATTTTTTCGGAAGATCTTTGGCGAAAGCTGGTCGCAGTTGGCCCAGTTGTCAACGAAGGGCAGGAAGCTCTGCACCCGCGAGGCGCACTCCCCGAAGTCCTTCATCTCCGAGATCATGAAAGCGTGCAGCTGGTTCTCATCGAAATACTCATGCGGAAGGGCATCCAGGAACTCTCCCGCGTCGGCGCGCTTTATCATTTCTC
>CAMYWZ010000226.1 GCA_947302945.1 uncultured Bacillota bacterium | reverse complement strand
GCCGCGACGCTGTTGACTATTCTGTCCGCGCCCAGCATCTTGGGGTTGTCGTACTTTACTATAAGGCCGGTCTTAACGCCGGGGCCTACGATTATAGGCTCGCACTTGAAGTAGTAGCGCGACATGTGCTGCAGGGTGTAGGTCATGGACGGCACTACCGTGGAGATGATGACATCGTCGACCTGCTTGAATTTGAACTTGTGGGCGTCGAAGAGCTGGCGTATGAACACCGCGTACTCGTCTGCGCTCTTCTTCTGGTTGGTCTCCATGCGCCAGGAACCTTTAAGCTCCTTGCCGTCGTAAAGACCCATTACGATGTTTGTGTTTCCTACGTCGAATGCAAGTAACATTTCCGCTCAGCCCTTCCGTCAGAATGGGCCTGCCTCCTTTTCTATGCGCTGCACAGCCAGGGCCATCATCAGGCCCGGGACTATGGTGTTCGATGTGATGTCGGCTCCGAGTATCTCGCGTATGCGCTTGAGCCTGTACTGGACGGTGTTGACGTGCACGTCCATGAGCTTTGCGGCCTTGGACGAAGACAGGCCGGCGTCGAGGACGAAGACCTCGAGCGTCTCCATGAGCTGCTTTGCCTTGCTGTCGGAGACCTGCGCGAAGGGCGCGATGAGGTCCAGATAGCTGCGCTTGATGCTGCTGTCGCTCTCGCTCATGCAGATATTGACGCAGTTTGCCGCGAGGGCGAGCTCGAATTTGGAGAAGCTGCGCTTGTACGGGAAAATGAACTGCACGAAGCCTTCTGTCTTGTTGATGAGCTGGAAGGAGCTGCACATGCCCTCCACGCCGCTGCTGCTGAGGACGTGGAAAGTTTTCTGGGCGCCGTAAGCGCTCATCTGCTTTGCGAACTGCTTCCATTCGTCTTCACCGAACTCTTTGCGGTCTGCGGAGTGCAGGATGACGCCTACGATCTCGTCCGGCTCGACTATGCGCAGGGTGCGCAGATTGTATTCGCTCTCGAACGAGGCGAGCGTCTGCAGAGCGTCGTTCTTTTTGATGCCCGAGACCAGGAATACGCCTTCAAGCTCATGTTCCTTGATGCCCTGCTCGTCCAGAAGGGTGTGAGCAAGGCCGCGGTTGCCGCGCCTTAAGGCCCTGATCATCTCAGCGGCCGGGTCTCTTTCGGGGGCGTAGTTCCACATGCCCATGGCGAGCTCTATGATCTCGCCGAGCTTGGTGATCTCCTCCTGGGTATAGTACTTGTCGTTGTCCACGAGAAGGATGTAGTAGCGCTCTCCGGTGATCTCTATGGGGCTCCAGTAGGTCTCGACGCCGCGGACGTCCACCTTGGCGCCTTTGCTGTCCTTGTCGAAGTTGCCCGAGTCGAGGCGGGTGCGGACGGCGTCCTCGATGGTGATGGTGTGGCGGGTCTCGACGGAGAACACTACGTTGAAATCGCTCGAGAAGAGCACTATCTGGAAGTTGTTGTTGATGGCGGCCTGCCTGGCAGCCTGCTGAAAGTTGGAGTACTTCTCGAAGTTGAGCAGGTGGTAGATGGCGCCGTTGATCAGATTGTTGCTGAAGGTTTCACTCATTTCTCTTCATCCTCTTTTTTCGCGGGAGCCTCTGCGGGAGCAGCGGGTGCTTCGGGCGCTTCGGGCTTTTCTGCCTTTTCGGCGGATCCTTCGGCCTTGACGACTACCTTCTCGGCGTCGCCTTCGGCTCTGTACAGGACCTTTTCACCATCGAGCCTCTTGATGCCGCCCGAAACGATGCGCCTGACGTTGCCGTTTGAATCCAGTATCGCTACGCGCTTGCCGGCATTGGCATTGGCCGCGGCCTGCTCGGCTTCGGCGGCCTCCTTTTCGGCTCTGGCTTTGGCCTCGGCATCTTCCACGACCTTGCGGGCAGCGTTCTTTTCGCTGTCGGCAGCCTGAAGCTCTTCGACGGTCTTCGTGCCGCTGTAGATGGCCTCGAACTCGTCGGCGTCGAGGGTCTCCATCTCGAGAAGGGCACTGGCGACGCGGTCCAGCTCCTCGCGGTGGTCCTTGAGCAGCTGCTCGGCGTCTTTGTAGGCCTTGTCTATTATGCGGCGAACTTCCGCATCGATCTTGGAGGCGAGCTCCTCGGAGTAGTTCTGCTTGGAGGTGAAGTCGCGGCCGAGGAAGACTTCGTCGTTGCTGGAGTAGTTGACGGGACCGATGATGTCGCTCATGCCGTACTTGGTGACCATGTCGTGAGCGGTCCTGGTGGCGCGCTCGAGGTCCGAGGAAGCGCCGGTGGAGATGTCTCCGAGGACGAGGCTTTCGGCTATGCGGCCGCCCAGAAGGTGCATGATGTCGTTGTACATCTCGGTCCTGGTGATGTAGTAGTGGTCCTCTTCGGGAAGCTGCATGGTGAAGCCTCCGGCCATTCCGCGCGGCATGATGGTGACCTGGTGGACAGGGTCGGAGTTCGGCGTGGCGCGCATGACTATGGCGTGGCCGGCTTCGTGGTAGGCGGTGAGGCGGCGTTCCTTGTCGCTCATGACGCGGCTCTTCTTCTTGGGGCCGGCGATGACGCGGGTGATGGCCTCTTCGAGGTCCTCCATGTGGATGATGGTGCCGTTGCGCCTTGCGGTGAGCAGCGCGGCCTCGTTCATCATGTTCTCTATGTCTGCGGGAGTGAAGCCCGGAGTGCGCTTTGCGAGCACCTTGAGGTCCACGTTCTCGTCTATGGGCTTGTTCTTTGCGTAGAGGGCGAAGACTGCCTCGCGGCCCTTGACGTCGGGCGTTGAGATGGTGACCTGGCGGTCGAAGCGGCCGGGCCTTAGGATGGCCGGGTCGAGGACGTCGGGACGGTTGGTGGCAGCCAGGACTATGATGCCCTCGTTGGCGTCGAAGCC
>CAMYWZ010000225.1 GCA_947302945.1 uncultured Bacillota bacterium | reverse complement strand
CCGCACCAGAAGAACCGTCCCTGAGGTGCGAAGCGCCTACTTTGTGTAGGCGCGGGTGAGTTTCTGGTAGCGGGGGTCTTTGGTGGTGCTGTAGCGTCTTGTGATTATGGGTTTGCGGCCGCGGCGCATTATGCAGACCTGGGCCAGAGGCATGTACATCACGTCCTCAAGAGGCAGGTCCAGGCGGGCCGAGATGGAGTGGCAGGTGTCGAGGTCCATGCCGCCCATGTAGACGTAGGTGTCGCAGTTGTTGATTATGGTCTGGGCGTCGGCGGAGCCGTACATGCCGCTAAGCTGCGATTCGGACTGGATGAGAAGGGTCACAGAAATGCCCTTGGCGCGGAAAATGCTGATGTATTCGGCAAAGCTGGGCACTGGGGCGCCAGTAGCGAAATCGTCACAGATGATGTGGACGGGGATGGGGAGCTGGCCTTCGGGCAGGCTTTCCGCAAACTCGAAGAGGTCTTTGAAAGCTGCCGCGTAGAACATGCTTACGTACCTGTGGACGGCTTTGTTTACTGGAGAGCTTATCACGAAGAGCACCGTCTTCCTGCTGGCAAGCTGGTGGAAGCTGATGCTCCTTTTGTCAGCTATGGCCTGCCTGAGCTCGTCCGTGAACATGCTCTCGAGCGCAGGGGTGAGGGTCCCGACCACGCAGGAGAGGGTCTTTCTCGGAAGGTCCCTGACTGCCTTCCAGCTGCGCACCGCAGCGCAGTTTGGCGATTCGAACTGCATCTCCCCGATGACGTTATCAAGAGGCGTGCTCCTTACGAAGTCGCTGCGCATGTCCCAGTTCAGGCACAGTTCCGAGTGGACCGCAAGGACGTCGGTGAACGACGCTCTGCGGCCCAGCTTTTCAGCTTTGAACATAGCTATGCCAGTTTCGGCGCACAGCAGCATCTTCGAAGCATCGTCCCAGTAGGGGTCGGCAGAGGTCGAAGCCCGCTTTCTCCCGTTGGCCATGACCACGGCTTCCGCCACGGCGGCTATGTCTTTGTCGGTCTTCGCGTACCTTATGGGGTCGAAAGCGGCGGTGCCGTTCATAGGAGCGGTGAAGTCAAGTATCTCCGCGGCGTAGCCGTTATTTCGGAACATCTCCGCGTACTTGTCTGCCAGGGTCCTCTTTGTGAGTGTGACTATCAGGCTGTGCTCGCTCGTTGAAAGGAGCAGGGGCTCCGATATGGACATGGTCTTGCCGCAGCCCGTGCTGCCCACGACCAGGACGTTGTTGTTGAGGCCAGTTCTGCTGCTGTCCATGCTGAAGACTGCGTTTTCACCGAGTATCATCTTGTCTGCGTTCATCGTTTTCCCCTTTCCTTAAAGTGTATCTGTGCTGTCGTCTTCGAGAAGGCTGGCAAGGTCCGCCGTCCCGTCGCAGAGGCCGAAGTCTATGCTCTCCTGCGGACTGAAGAAGTGGTCGTATCTGGTCGCCTCCTCGATTTCGGCTTCGGTCCTGCCAGTGTGCCTGGCGAGTATCTGGTTTATCTTTTTGCGGGCCTCAAGAAGGCTGTCCGAGATGCTTCTGACCGTGGTGGCGCTGCCGCCTATGCCTTGCTCTATGAGCGGTTCGTGCAGCATAAGCTCGCTGTGCGGGAGCATGAACCTGCCGTCTCTGCCGCTGGCGAAGATGAGGGCCGCCATGCTGTAAGCCCTGCCCATGCAGTACATGCGCACAGGCGCCTTGCTGCTCTGCAGCACGTCGTAGATGAGCATGCCCGAGTTTATCTCCCCGCCAGGCGAATTGATGAGAAGGTCTATGGGGCGAGACGTGCTCTCCATGTTGAGCCTCAGCATCTTTTTTGCGAATTCACAGGCTGTTTCAGGGCCTATGGACCCTTCGAGGAATATCTTCCTGTCCAGCATCAGCTTCGATTCGATAGGGACCAGAGACTGGCCGCTTCTGTTTTTGAGTAGGATGTTCATTGTATACCTCCGTTTTGAATTGCTAAAATATGATCCGGAAGTGTTGTGTGCACAGCACGGCAGGGCCGCATCTGCCGCGCTGTGATCGTTCAGTTTTCAAGGTGCTGATGTATTATACGACGCGCTTTTAGGAATGTCTTTGAACCAGTAGTTTAATATTTTCGGGTTTGCTGATATAATAGCGATATCAAGCTGTGGAGGCGATCTATGAGCATAATAAGAGATATTGCCCTGGCACCGTCCGGGGAGAACAAGATAGAGTGGGTGAGGCGCAACTGCCCGCTTCTAAGGAGCCTTGAGGAGGACTTCTCAAAGACGAAGCCCTTTGCGGGGAAGCGCATAGCGCTGTCCATACACCTCGAGGCCAAGACGGCCTACCTTTGCAAGGTGCTTGCGGCAGGCGGCGCGGAGATGTACGTAACAGGTTCGAATCCGCTCTCGACGCAGGACGACGTTGCGGCAGCGCTGGTCAAGGCTGGTCTGAACGTCTACGCATGGCACGGAGCAACTGAAGAAGAATACGCGGCTCACATAAGGGAGACGCTCTCGCACCACGCGAACATAATAATCGACGACGGCGGAGACCTGGTGAGCTTACGGACGAGCTGCCCTACGTCATAGGCGGCTGCGAGGAGACCACCACAGGCATCATCCGCCTTACTGCCATGGCGCGGGAAGGCAAGCTCAGGTTCCCGATGGTCAAGGTCAACAATGCGGACTGCAAGCATCTGTTCGACAACCGCTACGGCACCGGACAGTCGGTATGGGACGGCATCAACAGGACCACGAACCTGATAGTCGCAGGAAAGATAGTAGTCGTTGCAGGCTACGGCTGGTGCGGCAAGGGTGTCGCGATGAGGGCCAAGGGCTTCGGCGCCAGGGTCATCGTCACGGAAGTTGACCCGGTCAAGGCCATA
>CAMYWZ010000224.1 GCA_947302945.1 uncultured Bacillota bacterium | reverse complement strand
TCAAAGAAAGAAAACTCAAAATATTCACGGTGATCGTGTTCGTCATAGACGCCATCGTCGCAGCCATTGCCGCGTCGTCGGAGGCAAAAGCCGGGAGCATCACCATACGCTTCGACTGCTGCGTGGTGATGTGTACGATCATACTTATCATAGGCAGCAGGACGGAAATGTCCCTCCTGCCGTACTGTATGGCTCTGCTGCTGTCTGCGATGGCGGCGATAGCCGTCACCCTCACGGTGATGAGGGCCGAAGATCATGAGGGCGCCCCGGGCACGGCCGGAAGGCTGCTTCCTTTCGTGATCCTGATCATCATAGGGCTCTTTTCCGGCGCCGCGTATCTGTTCGCGGCCGGTGGGGCAAAGAAGCTCACCGAAGCCCTGCTCGCGGCAATCAAAGCTGTTATTGGGGCTATCGGTTCTGCTCTCGTATTCTTATGGACCCAGTGGACGCGTTTCTGCGCCTGGCTGGCAAGGCTCTTCCCCGACAGGGACATAGTCCCCGATCCGATCCAGCAGGAACAGCAGGGCATGCCCGAGCTTCCTGCGGCAACGGAGCCCTCGCGCTTTGCAGTGATCGTTGTGTGGGTGCTCACGTCGCTGATGGTGATCGTCTTCCTGGTCGCTGTGTACTTTGCCTTAAGGAACATCAGGCTGAAGAGGAAAGGGCGCCTGAAGTTCAACAACAGGAAGGCCGTAAGGCACGGAGGCCTTTTCGCGGGGCTTAAGACCGCGTTCGTCATCCTTGCGGAAAAGATCCGCTACAGCATCACCTGCGTCAGGTACAGGAACACTCCGGCGGGGCTCCTCGCCTGGTGCGAGTCCAAGGTCCCGCGCGGCGAAAGGAGCAGAAAAGGCGAAAGCGGCCCGGGTTTCCTGCTTCGCATAGCGGAAGGCAGGGAAGAGGCGGAAAAGACTGCTCTCACCGGCCTTGCTTTCCTTGTGGAGAGGGATTTCTACAGCAGGGAAAAGAGCGCAGTCCCGCCTGAGCTTAAGGCGGCAGTAAAGCGCTGCAGGTTCTGAGAACCGGAAAGCCGGTCCGAAATCTTCTTGCGGCATCCCGGGAATGATAATATAATAGCAGTGAAAAAGATATTGTTGCGGGTTACCGCAATCGAATAATGAAAGGGGATAAGCGAATGTATTGCAGAAAATGCGGTGCGGATATAGGAAACGCCAGGTTCTGTCCTGTATGCGGCGCAAAACAGGAAGCCGACGGTGCTTCCGGCCAGCCGGACTTTCGCAGCGAAGCAGAGCAGAGAGCATCCAGGTATGAGCCTGCTCAAAGTGGATTCGATGCGTCATTTGAACAGACAGGTTACGGACAGGCCGGCTGGATAGGGGACAAGCTGCGCGCCATATTCAGGGATCCGATGTTCCTTGCGATAACGATACTCATGACAGTATCCTGCGCCCTGGGATCGATAGGATTCAGCAGCGCCAACGGAAGGATACACTTCAGCCTGGGGATCATAGGCATACTCTACGTGATCGGTCTGTGGATGATCTACGCGTCAGCCAAAAAAGATGACGATTCATTCATCTCCGGCCTTTCATTCACGAGCGGCGTCATAAAAGCATACAAGATAGTCATCTGGGTAGTCATAATCGCGCTTCTTGTGGGAGCGGTACTGTGCTTCATCGCAGGTCCTACACTCATGAAGACTTTCAGCCTTGGCGGGGTACAGTTCCACCTGTATGATGACATCGGGTCCGAGATCTTTGACGAGATACCCGATCTTTTGAATCATGAGAAGTTCGGATATCTGAGCAATTTCGTGCTTCTGGGCTTTGGCATCGCGTTCATAATAGCTGACGCTGTGCTTCTTGTGGTCAACCTCTGCTTCATCAAGAGGCTGCACCGCTTCACAAAGTCCCTTTGCGACAGCGTAAAGACCGGTGTTTACGAAGTGGTCGACGCCAAGCCGAGCAAGGCATGGCTGATCGTCAGCGCCGTATTCGGACTTCTGGGTGCTGTGAGCGGACCGGGGGCATCCGAGTCTGTAAGACAGTACTTTGACCTTACATTCAGTTCAGGAAATGCCATCATGAATTCGATCGCTGCTGCGTGCACTGCGGCGGCAGCTATACTCGCATCCATCCTGATCAAGAGGAACTTCATCGATCAATAGCATTCTGAAAACAAAAGGCCGCCCGGGCTTATCCCGGACGGCTTTTATGGTGCTGTTTTTACAGCCCGTATATGTCTTTGCACTTGTCCTCGAGGTAGCGGATGTAGTACTCCGGATCGAATTTTCCGCCCAGAACGCGCTCTAAAAGCTCTCCCGGCTTGTACAAAGCGCCGTACTTCCATATATGGTCCCTGTTCCATGCGTTTAAAGGCCCAAAATCGCCCGATACAACGCTTTTTGCGACGTCGGTGGACTCTTTCATCTTCGCGAGGAATTGCGCGCCATAGGCGCTGCCAAGGGCGTAGGAGGGGAAATAGCCGATAGCGCCTCCTGACCAGTGGCTGTCCTGCAGAACGCCGTGTTTGTCGTCCGGAACGTCTATTCCCAGGTACTCCTTGTAGAGCCTGTTCCACTCGCCGGGAAGGTCCTTTACCGCAAGCTCTCCGGCCATGATGCGCTTTTCAAGCTCGTAGCGGACCATGACGTGGAGGCTGTAGGTGACCTCGTCCGCCTCCGTGCGTATCAGAGACGGCTCAGCCTTGTTGACGGCGCGGTAGAGCTCCTCGGCTGTCCTTCCTTTGAAGTGCTCCGGGAAGAGCTCGGCAAGCTTGGGGAATATGAAGCTCGTAAACTCCCTGCTGCGGCCGATGAGGTTCTCGTAGAAGCGGCTCTGGCTCTCGTGGATGCCCATGGATACGCCGCCGTCCAGCACCG
>CAMYWZ010000223.1 GCA_947302945.1 uncultured Bacillota bacterium | reverse complement strand
CCTTGAGGGCCAGCGCTTCTATAAAGACGCTTCGGGGCAGAAGAAGCCTCTCGGACCGGAGCTTCGCAGGCTCTTTGCCTACGTCCCGCAGGGCAACCTTTTGATGAGCGGCACCGTAAGGCAGGCGGTAAGCTTTGCCGATCCGGACGCGGCAGCGGACGACGAGCGGCTCGCAAGGGCCCTTAAGACCGCATGCGCGGATGAGTTCGTCGCGTCCCTTGAAAAAGGCGCGGACTCTCTCCTCGGGGAACGCGGCAGCGGCCTTTCCGAGGGCCAGATGCAGCGCATAGCAATCGCCAGGGCAGTCTTCTCCGAAAGCCCCATCCTGCTTTTGGATGAGGCAACCAGCGCCCTGGATCAGGACACCGAAAAGCGCCTTCTTGAAAACCTCAAAGCCCTTGAAGACAGGACAGTCGTCATAGTCACCCACAGGCCGGCGGCGCTTTCGGTCTGCAGCAGGGTCCTTAAGTTCACCGAAAGCGGGGTGGAGGAGCAGTGAGCGCCCGTACTCCGTATGAAGACCTCATATATTTCGTCTCCTGCGCCTTAAACGGCGTGCCGGCGGACAGCAAACGTGCTGAAGAAACGGATCTTGCGGCGCTGTATAAAGCTGCTCAAAGGCACATGCTAACGTCGCTTGCTGCAGCTGGCCTTGAAAGCGCCGGCGTCCATGACGAAGCCTTCACCCAGGCCAAAAACAAGGCCGCAAGGAAGGCCGTCCTTTTGGACGCGGACAAAGCCCTGGTGCTCGAAAGCCTTGAAAAAGCCGGGATATGGTACATGCCCCTTAAGGGCTCGGTCATCAAGGACCTCTATCCATTCACCGGAGCCCGCCAGATGGCAGACTGCGACGTACTCATCGACGCCTCCCGCGCGGAGGACGTCCGGGACGTCATGACCGGCCTCGGATTCGAGATCAGAGGATTCGGCACCGGCGCCCACGATTCCTATACCAGGCCTCCTGTCAGCAATTTTGAGATGCACCGGAAGCTTTTTGCAAGCAGCGCCGGAAAAAAGCTCGCAGCATACTACGCGGACGCGGAAAGCAGGCTCATTCCGGACGCCGAAGGCAGCTTCGGCCGTCATTTTTCCGACGAGGATCTCTACGTCTACCTCACGGCGCACGAATACAAGCATTATTCGCACAGCGGTACGGGTCTGCGCTCGCTCGCGGACAACTACGTGCTCGCAAAGGCCAAAGCCGGCTCGCTGGACTGGGAATACGTCCGCAAAGAGCTTGAAAAGCTGGGCATTTCAGAGTTCGAGGAACAGGCAAGAGGCCTCGCTCTGCGCCTCTTTTCCGGCGGAGAACTTTCCGAAGAGGACAGGAGCGTTCTGGACTACGTCACGAAGTCGGGTACCTATGGGACTGTCAGGAACGGCGTCGACAACGGAGTCAGGGAGCTTGGAGGAGGTTTTTGGGGCAGGGTAAAGTACTTCTTCAAACGCGCCATCCTTCCCATGGAGACCGTAAGAGGAGGCTTCCCGCTGTTTGCCAGGTACCCGGTCCTGCTTCCTTTCCTGCCTTTTTACAGGGTGTACAAGAGCCTTACCGGCGAGAAAAAGATAAAATCGGAGCTCAAGGCTCTGTTTGCGAATAAAGAAAAAAAGTCTTCCTGAAAGGAGTATCGCGATGGGTATATTCGGTCCCTTCACCTGCGCCTACTGCGGCAACATTTTCCGCGGCCTTAAGTGGAGCGTCAAGGGCGGCAAGTGCGTATGCGGCCAGTGCTATGAAAAGTTCAGCAAAGACAGGCCCTACGAAGAGTGGAAAAAATCCACGATCGCTCAGATCAAGGCGTATTACGAAGACAAACAACAGGTCGCGGCGCAGGGAGAGTGCGCCTTCTGCGGCCACGCCTTCGACGCGTCCGATATTTACACCTACGTCCTTAAGGACAGAAAAAAGATATGCTACGGCTGCGCCGAAAAGGTCCGCATAGTCTGTCCGGTCTACTGTACGGAGGACTACGATACCGCCAAATACGAGTACGTGCCCGCCACGGAGGACCCTCTGGAAAAGCTGGAGCTCAAGGAGCTCTACAGCGTCCTTCAGAATGCTGAAGAGGAGCGCAAAAAGCGCACGGAGCAGTACGGCTCCCACAAGGCCGTCTTCATCGTGGACGACGTCATGCGCTTCTACAAGGCTCCCGACAAGGCCGAGGCTCACCGCATCTTCGGCAGAGCCGTCCTCGGCCGCATAGACCCAGGCGACCGCATCTGCGTCCTGCGGCGTGAGGGCCCGCATTTCATAGATGTTACATCCATCGACTGCCAGGAATACAACAAGAAGGCCAAAAGCCTTTCCGAAGGCCACGACGGCGCTCTGGCTGTGTCCGGGGACGTCTCGTTCATCTACCCCGGCGATGTACTCACCGTGAACTGAAAGGAGGCAGACCATGGCTAAAAAACGTCAGGACGAAGGCCCCTGCCCGATCTGCGGACGGGCGCTGTCCACTATGACCACTCACGTAAAACTCAAGGACGACGTAAAGATCTGCCGAGACTGCGAAAACAAGCTGCGCGTCATGTACCCGCTCACGTACAAAAAGAACAGGGCGGGGAACCCTGCAAGGACAGACCCTCTGTGCACGCTCAAGCTCGAAGAGGTCCGCGAAGCCATGCGGAAAGCCCCGGCCTTCCTGGAGGACCTGCGCGCCAGATACGGCTTCAATGCGGTCTTTAAGGTCGACGACATCACCATGGAGCCTCACGGGCTCTTCGGCCCGCCGTATATATATGCCGAAGGCCGCGTCATCTACGGTTTCTTTGACGTGAAAGACAAGGTCCGCGTCGTAAGGCGCGGCGCAGGCACGGACGCGGAGATCAAAGGCATCACCAGAAAAAGCGCCAAAGAAAAGGACCTCGTGGACTGGGAGCACAGGGGAGAGGG
>CAMYWZ010000222.1 GCA_947302945.1 uncultured Bacillota bacterium | reverse complement strand
GGAGCTTTACAGCCGTGGATTTGCCGCAGCCGCTCTGCCCTGTAAACGCAACGTGCTGGCCCTTCTTTATCTCGAAGGAAAGGTCCTCTACCGCGTTGCCGTCGCTGCCGTAGGAGAACGTGACGCCGGAAAAGCCGAAGGACGAGAAGTCCTCCTCGTAGAGCCTTTTCGCCTCGGCAAGGCTTTCTGGCGCTGTGCAGACGTCCTTTTCGATGCTTTCAGCCTCCATGAGGCGCTCCGCGCTTGCCATCATGGCGTACCACCTCGGAAGGTAGCCCGAGATGTTCGCGAAAGGCATCCGGATCTGGGTGATCAGCTGGGTGATGGCGGTGAGCTCGCCGAAGCTGACGGTGCCCTTGAGCAGACCGTAGCCGCACCAGACCACGCCGAGTAGGTACATACCGCTCATGCCGAGGCCGAAGCCTATGTTGCAGAGGTTGTGGAAACGGTTGCGGAACATGCGGGCCTTACGGTGCTTTTCGAGGTACTCTTCGGCCTCTTTTTCGACCTGGGGCTCCGCCGCGTAGGAGCGTATGACGAAAATACTGGACAGGTGCTCCTGTAGGAACGACCTGACCCTTCCGTCTGCCTCCTGAACGCCCTTATGGAGCGATTTGAGGCGTTTTCTGAACGCCCATGAGAAAAGTATCAGCAGCAGTCCTAAAACCGCTAGAATCGCCGAAAAACGGGCTTCTAAGGCCACTATCATTATGATGGCGCAGACGAGTTTCACAGCCATCTCGGCAACGCCGGGGACTATGCCCGCAAGGCCCTCCGCGACCACGACTGTGTCGCTCGTGAGCCGGTTCATCCACTCGCCGGAGTGCTCCGAAGAGAAAGAGAGGATGTCCATCTCCAGAACGTTCGTGAAGAGCCTCTGCTTGAAGACGTTCTCGGTCTCCGCGCGGCAGCGCTCCCCGAGGTACCTGTCTAAGGCCCGAAGGGCCTGCTGGACGCAGACCAGGATCACAGAATATATGACGTAACGCCAGAATCCGCTGCTGTCGCCGCCGGATGCCGCGTCGACTATGCCTTTAAGAAGCAGCGCGTAAAAAACTCCGGACGCCCCGTAGAGCGCCTGCACAGCCGTAAGCAGCGCGATATAGAGTTTTTTCCTGCCGGTGACCTTCCAGAGCCATGCGGCGGCGCCGTTGTTCTTCATCCGTATGTTATGGTCTTATGATCTTCTTTACTAGGTTTTTGAGCCTTTGGACCGCCTTTTTCAGCGCGATCCGAAGGGGTATCGTATGCATCCAGACAGAGCTGTACAGACGGTAGCCGGCATCGTCCGTGCTGTGCTCTCTGCCGCCCCGCACATAGCCTGTCATGACGCCGAGTATGTCCGCGTCTTTGATGCCGTATTCCTTCGCGGTGCAGTTGTCGCCGAGGATGACGTAGTCGCTTTCCCGGACCTCCACGACGCGGTGCAGAACGTAGCTGTCCGGCGGGCGCTTGTAGAGAACGACGTCCCCTGCTTTGCAGCGCTCGCTGCCCTTTTTGCGCACCGTAAACAGATCCTTGCCCTGCCGCAGAAGCGGCATCATGCTGACGCCCACGTTGGTGTAGGTGAGGCTGCCGTTCGCGTTAAGATAGTCCTCGAAGGATATCTCACTCATCAAGAGCCCCTATCCTGCGAAGCTCCGCGAGAGCCTTCGCCACATCCTTTTCGACAGCGCCTTCCGGAGCGTCGAAGCGTTCCTTAAGAGCGCTTACTATAGCCTCCTCCGTGGTGTCGTCCTTAAGCAGCTTAAGTATCTCGCCGAGCGTGCGGTTGCCGCGGACCAAACCCGAAAAACCGGCTCCTCCGGCCGGGACCAGCAGCGACTCGCTGTCTGTATTGTGCGTTATAAAACTCTTTTTAAGCTTCATGATCTTCTCTCCGTTTATGTTATACGCCGCTCACAGGTTTGGTGCCGTTGTGACGCTCATGATTTTGTGGCCGCCGCGCCGCTCATGGCCTCGTAGGAAACCTTTGCGGCCTCGATATCCATGTTGCACCCAAGGCGCCAGAACTCCACGGACCTTGCGAGCTCGTCGACAAGCTTGAGCGTCTGCTGCATGCCCAGGCTTTCGGACGGCCTGTACACCTGCTGCAGCAGCATTGGGTAGGCCTCATGCGGGCTGACGCGCGCGATGCTGTTCTTTTCCGCCCTCTCAAGTATGCAGACAGCTTTGAGGGGCACGCTGATGTTGCTTCCAAGCCGGTGCTTGCCGTTCCATGGAGACCCGCAGACCCGCGCGAAGGGCCAGGGCCTCTTTCCTGCAGGCCAGTCCCTGCCGCTTGTCATGCCTTCTCCGTCCGCCGCAGGGTATTCGATGCGGATGAAGGGCTTATCGTCGTTGACCATGACGGCCTTTTCACCGAGAAGCTGCCTCCATAAAGCCGCGTGCGTGCTCTTGCCCGTGCCGCTCTTTGCCGTGAAGATGTACCCCTGCCCGTCCACAGCCACGGCTGACCCGTGGAAAAGCATGGCGCCGTGGAAAGGAGCGTCTTCAGCCAGCCTCCGCAGGACAGCGAGAGTCTCAAGGTAGGCATCGGAAAACTGACGGACAGGGATGCCCTCCGCCGCATCTTCGGCCGCCGATTTTTCGCGCTCGAAAGCGATGTCCTCCTCTTTTGGCTGAATGGGTATGTTCACCCCCGGAAGGACGTCGATGGGACGCTGCGGGACCTCGTAATCCGCCAGAAAACCATATGTTTCAGGATGCATTGCATCCACCCTGATCCTTATATCGGCTATTTCGGCTATCATCGCGGCTTTCAGGCTCCTGCCGGTCAGTTGCTGCTCGAGGAGCTTGCGCTGCTGCCGGAAGACGCAGCTTCCCTGTCTCTTATCATATGCTGCAGGGTGATAAGTATCGCGACCACGATCTCTTCGTACTCCGGCCTGTAG
>CAMYWZ010000221.1 GCA_947302945.1 uncultured Bacillota bacterium | reverse complement strand
ATAGACCGCCGTTTACTAGATACTGTAGAATCGAAGGTAGTATGGCGTAATGATATTGCAAAGGAGCCCCGCAATGAAGAAAACCACCTTTAAACAGCGCGTTTCCTACTGGTTCGACAACCAGATGTCAAAGGGAATGCGTTCGCTTGTAAAACTGCTCGTGTTCTTCACGCTTGCCGTAGGAATAGTGGTCGCGCTGCTGCTGTTCTTCCTCAACCTGACTACCGAAGAGACCTTCGGAGGAGTTCTGTGGAAGAGCCTCTATACCGTGCTGAGGTCGTCCTTCCCGGGCTTCCACGACGGCAACGGCCTGTACCTGTTCCTGATGACCTTCTCCGCCATCTGCGGAATGCTGGTCACGAGCGTCCTCATAGGTATAGTTTCCACCGCCATCCGCGAAAAGATCAACAATCTGCGCAGGGGCAACTCCCAGGTGCTCGAAGAAGGCCACACCGTAGTGCTCGGCTTCTATCCCGGCGAGTATACGCTCCTTAAGCAGCTGGTCCTGGCGGCAGCGGAGCAGCCCGCCTGCATAGTCATCGCGGACAGCATGGCCAAGGACAAGATGGAGGAATGCATAAAAGGGAACGTGGACGTTCCCAAGAACGTGCGCATCATCTGCCGCACCGCCGACATCTTCGATCCTGTCACCCTTGAAAAGTGCTCCATTTCCACCTGCAGGTCCGTCATCATCAGCCCCACCAGCGACGAGCGCACCACCAAGGCGCTTCTTGCCGTTTCCGCTATCATAGGAAGCGAGAACGGCGGACACGCCAACGTCGGAGCCATAATCTCCAAGGAAGACTACAAGTTCCCGCCGTCGATAGCGGAGCGCCACAACGTCACGACGCTTCAGACCAACGACACTCTGGCCCGCATCATAGCCCACTCCTGTACTCAGCCCGGCCTGTCCGAGACATTCAAGGAAGTCTTCAACTTCGAAGGCAGCGAGATGTACAGCGTGGAGATCCCCGGTACCGTGGGGCTTACATTCGAGCAGCTCACGCTTTCGGTCGAGGGCGGCGTTCCCATGGGCTACAACAGAAACGGCGTCATAATCATGAACCCGGGTCCGCAGGAAGTCTTAAGGAGCGGCGACAAGCTCCTGGTGTTCTCGGAAGAGAACGATACCTCCTCCCTGGTCCCCATGCCCGAGCTTCCGAAGCTGGACATCAAACCGGTCGAGCAGCTGCATGAAAAGCCTGCCGGAAGGGTGGTGATCATAGGCTACAACGAGACCATGAACACCATACTCCACGAGCTGCCCGAGGACGTAAACGACGTAGTCGTTGCCGGCAAGTGCGACAGATCCGCGCTTCTTAATGCCATCTCCGACAGGCCGGACATGAAACTCAGCTTCTTCGACGGCGACTATACAAAGAACACCACGCTTCTCGAGCTTGCCAGGATGGCCGATCACGTCGTTGTCTTAAGCGACCACAACATGGACGAGGAAAAGGCCGATACCCAGAGCATATTCCTCCTCCTCAACCTCCGCGACTTCAAGGCCAGGTACGGGCTTAAATACAACATCACGGTCGAGATGAGGCGTGAGCATAACCAGAGGCTTGTTGCCAGCAACGACAACACCGACTACGTGGTATCCTCCAACATGTCGGCGCTGTTCCTGGCGCAGCTTGCCGAAAGCCCGGAGCTTACCGGTGCGTTCAGCGAGATACTGTCCAACGAAGGCAGCGAGTTCTACCTCAAGACAGCAGGGCACCTGCAGTGCGCAGGGGACCACAGCGTTGCCGAGATACGCAACATCGCGCTTGCGCAGGGCTACCTGGTTCTTGGCTACATGAAGAACGGCACCTTCGAGTGCACCTTCAACCCGCCCCTTAAGGAAGTCCTGCATCTTGACAGGGACGACAGCATAATAGTGCTCGGCGAGAAGTAATCCGAACGTTGCCGCTGCCCAAAAGCGATAATTTTCGGGAAAAAGCAAAAAATCGTTATTTTTAAGACAATTATCAAGGCGAAAATCGTTTTTTCGGATAATTATTTTCGAAAAAGCTTGATTTCGCCTTATAGTTTTGGTATCCTAACAGAAAACACTTTAGGAGGAAGTATTCATGACTCTCAGCGAATTCATAACCAAACTGGATGACGTTGCATGGGGTTCGGTCGTGCTGTGCCTTCTGGTCGGCGTCGGCTTCATCCTCAGCGTCAGCACAAAGTTCCTGCAGTTCCGCAAGTTCGGCTACGCTATGAAGAACACCATAGGCAAGGTGTTCAAAAAGCAGCAGGCCGGCAAGGGCGAGGTAACACCGCTTCAGGCTCTCACTACCGCGCTGGCCGCTACGGTCGGTACCGGCAACATCGCCGGCGTCACCGGCGCCATAGTTATCGGCGGTCCCGGAGCAGTTTTCTGGATGTGGATATCCGCGCTCGTCG
The DNA here is from genome assembly GCA_947302945.1 of uncultured Bacillota bacterium. GTDB lineage: Bacteria > Bacillota > Clostridia > Peptostreptococcales > Anaerovoracaceae > RUG13409. The sequence continues at coordinate 518 of CAMYWZ010000221.1, read as the reverse complement.
GTATGTGCACCAAGTTCGCCGAGGTCACGCTGGCAGTCCACTACCGTGAACGCAACGACAAGGGCGACTGGGTAGGCGGCCCGATGTACTACATCAAGAACGGTCTTGGCAAGGGCTTCGGCTGGCTGAGCGTCCTGTTCTGCATCTTCGGTTTCCTGGCGGCGTTCGGCATAGGCAACGCCACTCAGGTACAGTCCATAGGTGAATCCATAGGCTCCGCCATCAACGCCCTCGGCGGCAACGTCCAGGCTACTACGCTCACCTTCGCGGGCAACACGTTCACGCTCTGCAATCTCATCGTAGGAATCGTAGTTGCAGTTATAGTTGCACTGGTCCTCTTCGGCGGAATCAAGCGCATCGGCCAGGTCACAGAGAAGATCGTTCCTGTCATGGCCTGCGTATACATCCTCGCAACTCTGATCGTCATCCTTGCCAACATCGGCCACATCGGCGAAGTCTTCGCCATGATCTTCAAGGGCGCCTTCAACGCCGAGGCCGCGCTGGGCGGCGCCTTCGGC
>CAMYWZ010000220.1 GCA_947302945.1 uncultured Bacillota bacterium | reverse complement strand
CGGGCTGCTGCGCAGCTGAAGCCCTGTGCCGTTTGTGAAACAAACGCGCGCGGCCGGAGCCGCTGCTTTGCGAAGAGCTTCGAAGAAGCCCGGCCAGCTCTTGCTGACGCATTCAGCGCCTTCTATGGTGACGGGCTTTTCCGCGGTGCAGGCAAGGACGGCGAGCGCCATGGCGACGCGGTGGTCGCCGTGGGAGCTGAGGGTGACGCCGCCTTCGATGCGGGTCCTGCCGCGTACCAGGACGGTGCCGTCTTCCAAGGCCTCCATGCTGCAGCCGAGCTTTTCGAGCTCTTCCTGCATGGAAGCGATGCGGTCGGACTCCTTGAGACGCAGCCTTGCGGCCCCCGTGAAGCGGCTTGTGCCTTCGGCCTGAGTCGCGAGCGCGAAGAGCAGGGGACCGAGATCCGGGCATCCGGAGATGTCCGCAACGATGGAACCTTTTTTCAGCTCCGCAAGGAAGCCGATGACCGCCCGGTCCGGATGGGCCGATTCCGGATCCGCAGCGCTCAGATCCAACTCTTTTCCGGTAAGGAATGCCAGCCCCGCAAGATTCGCCGCAGCCGACCAGTCCGCCGGCACAGTGTACTCAAAAGGTCTGTACCGCTGCCTGCCCGGCACGCTGATCACCCTTCCCCCCTGGGGGAAAGTGCCTGCGCAGCAGGCGGATGAGTCCTTACTACCTATCAGCCTTCCCCCCTGGGGGAAGGTGCCTGCGCAGCAGGCGGATGAGGTCCTTATCCCCGCTATCTCCAGCACCTTCAGCGTCATCTCCACATACCCCTCCGACTCGATCGGCGGCAGTATCTCAATGACCGAATCTCCGTCCAGAAGCGGCAGCAGGAACAAGAGCCCTGTAATGATCTGCGATGAAACGTTGCCGGGCACCTTGAATCTCCCGGGCTTGAGCGTCCCGGTGACCTCTATGCCGCGGTAAGTGCGCTCTATGCTGTAAAGCTCCTCATAGGCGCCTAAAGGGCGCTGAAGAAGGCGGCCTTTGCCGGTGAAGACAACGCGCTTTCCTGTCTGCGCAAACAGCGGAAGCAGGAAGCGCAGGGTGCTTGCCGACTCGCCGCAGTCTATTACAGGGACACCATCCACGGAGGCCTCAGTCCTCAGCTTTTCAAGGACTTTCAACGCCTTGTCCGTAGCTTTTACGTCATCGTTTTCCGCAAGCAAATGCAGCCTGCAGCCTTCGCCTGCAAGATAAGCCGCGATCAGCGCCCTGTGGGAAAGCGATTTGTCCGGCGGGAGCAGGGGACGGCAAGGTCTTTTATTCTCTGAAGTGTATCTGTCAAGAGCCTTGGCCGCGGCAGCGCAGACCTCGTCCGGCTGCCCGTCCGCATTTATACGTATATCTGCATAGCGTTCGTAGAGGGGCAGGCGCTCTTTGCAGAGGCGCCGTATGGACTCGTCGTCCGGGGAGAGGGGCCTGTCCGGGGTGCCGCGAAGAAGCTCCGGGCTCCTGTCGAGCCATACTATGGTACCGCTTTCGCCCAGGCATCTCATGTTGTCCGGGTCTTTTACGACTCCGCCGCCGGTGGCTATCACGAGGCCTTTTCGCAGCGCAAGTTCCGTCGCCAGCTTCTTTTCATCCGCGCGGAACGCAGCCTCTCCGTAGCGCGCAAAGTACTCCGCGATGTATATCCCGAAGCGCTTCTCAAGCTCTGCGTCCATGTCCGCAAACTGCATTCCAAGGAGGGTAGCCAGCCGGCTCCCGACCGCGGTCTTTCCTGCCGAAGGCATGCCTATCAGCACTATATTCCCGGTTTTTTCAAGGGCCCTGGGATCCATCTCGTCATTTGCCGCCTGCAAGCCACATGTATCCATAGCGCCGGACCAGAAGGTCGGCCAGCACCAGCGCCGTGAGGCCGTCGACCACAGGCCTTGCCCTGTGTATGAAGGCCGGGTCGTGCCTGCCGGAGATCACGAGCTCCGTTTCGGTCATCGTGTTAAGGTCCACCGATTTCTGTGCCTTTGAAATGGACGGTGTGGGTCTGAAAGCCGTCCTGAAAACTACAGGCATTCCGTTGCTGACGCCGCCGTTGATGCCGCCGCTGTTGTTCGTAAGCGTTACGACACGGCCGTCCCTGACCGCAAAGGCGTCGTTGGCCCGGCTGCCGCGCATCGCCGCAATTTCAAATCCCGCACCGAACTCCACGCCTTTTGCCCCGGGTATGGAGAAAAGCGCGTGCGCAAGTTCGCTCTCGATGGAGCCGAAAAACGGCTCGCCTATGCCAGCCTCAAGCCCTGTTACAGCAGTCTCGAGCACTCCGCCAAGCGAATCGCCTTCGGCGCCGATGCTTTCTATCGCGCCTTTAAACTCGCGTATCTTTTCCTCGCAGAGCACGGGGAACTGAGGACCCGCCAGAGCCTTGATCTCTTCCGCAGGATCCGGGCTGAACGGCCTGTCCGCAAGCTCTCCGAGCCTTAAAATGTGGGTCCCGATGAATATGCCTTTTGCCTCGAGCGCTTGTCTTATTACAGCGCAGGCAGCAACTATCGGAGCCGTGAGCCTTCCGGAAAAGTGCCCTCCGCCCGAAGCGTCCTGAAAGCCCAGGTACTTTGCCTGAGCCGTAAAGTCGGACTGCGAAGGCCTTGGAATGAAGGGCTTTCCCTGCGCCTGGCCGGCGCCGCTTTGTGCCTCGTAGTCCTGAGGCCTTGCGCCGGTATTCTTAATGATGACCGCCAGCGGTGTCCCTTCGGTAAAGCCGTTTTTGACTCCCGACACGAACTCAGGCACGTCTGCTTCCTGCCTTCCGGTGGAGTACGCGCCCCTGGCTCTGCGCTTGTTCATCTCCGCTGCAATGTATTCTGCATCCACTTTAAGCCCCGGCGGAAGCCCGTCGATCACGGCTCCCACCGCCGCTCCGTGCGACTCGCCGAACACAGTAAGTTTAATCATATTTCCAAAGCTGCTGCTCATGATCCTG
>CAMYWZ010000219.1 GCA_947302945.1 uncultured Bacillota bacterium | reverse complement strand
GCCAAGCGATGAAAGAATCGATTGTTTACAAGCTTGCGAGGTGTGCTCCGGAATATCATGACCTCTCAGCGAAATATAAGCGAACTTAAGAACCGTCCCTGAAGTTCGGCACCGGGGAGAACCGTCCCTGTTGGTGCCACTTTGTTGTCACATCGAGGAGCCTTTGGATTCGTAGAGGCGTTTGAAGGGCTTGTTGAGGAAGCCGATCACGAGGCAGCAGATGATGATGTTCGGGATCATGTATGTGGCGTTGTAGAGCGCGGAATAGATGAAGGCGTTGCTCATATGCATGCCGAGGAACTCTTCCGGCATCCACTCGGCATAGACCGTAAACCCGCTGATGAAGTGTATGATGAACCTCACGAAGCCTCCGAAGAAAGCGCCGAAGACCCTTGTCTTCTCCTTCTTTCCAAACCAACCGGCAAGCCCAACGGCGGCATAAGCTATAGAATAGTCAAACACGAAGGACACCAGGTTGAACGCGCTTCCGCCCATGAAAAGCTTTATCGTTCCGAACACCAGCCCTGCAAGGCATCCCCATCCTGCGCCCCACTTCAGCGCGAACACGCACAGCGGTATCATAACGAGGTCTATGGACCCTCCGTTGGCAACCGGCTTTATCTTAAGAAACGACAGCGCCACAGCCAGCGCTATCGTGATTCCGGCTTCGGCCAGCATCCTGACCTTGTTTGTACTGCTCTTTTCTTTCTTGCTCATTTTCTTTCCTTTCCCGGGGACAAAAAACACCCCGCAAAGCAAAGGGTGTCATATACAACTTCCTACGCCGGCATTACCCGGATCAGGTTCGAGGGTATGATCTCAGCCTTTCGGCACCCCTATGCAGATATTGAGTTTGATGGTCTTATTATACTACTTCAAACAAGAGAATCAATATACTTTTCAGCGCTTATTGCTGCGATGGCGCCGTCGGAGACGGCGGTGACTACCTGGCGGAGGGTCTTGACGCGGATATCACCGGCTGCGAAGACGCCGGGAACGGAAGTGCGCATTTCATCGTCGGTTCTTATGTACCCTTTTTCAAGAGGCAAAATGCCTTCAAAAAGCCCGGAATTTGGTTGATAGCCGACGAATACGAAGAGACCGAAGTCGCCTGTAACTAAAGTTCGGTTGCCATCTTTGAGGTTTTTAAGGATCATCGAGTTCATCATCTCTTCGCCTTTGATCTCCTCTACGACGGTGCTTAAGGCAAAGTGCATCTTGGGGTCAGCGAATGCCTTCTCCTGTATGCTCTTGGCAGCTCTCAGCTGATCCCTTCTGTGGATGATCGTTACTTCTGAAGCGAATTTCGTAAGATACAAAGCTTCTTCTACAGCTGCGTCTCCGCCTCCGACTACGTATACCGGAAGGCCTTCGAAGAAAGCGGCATCGCAGGTTGCGCAATAAGAAACGCCCAGACCTGTGAATTCCTCTTCTCCTGGGCAGCCTATCCTTGCAGGCTTGGCACCGGTGGCAATTATAACGGCTTTTGCATTATAGTCTTTTGCGAATCCGGCTATTGATTTCGGCTGGGCTGCAAGATCCACCGAGATGACCTGATCCCTTGCAAACTCCGCACCGAAGAGCTCCGCCTGCTCTATCATGCGCGATACGAGGCTCTGTCCGGACTCATCCGGCATGCAGCCGGGGTAATTCTCTATCTCAGAAGTGCTTATGATCTGGCCGCCTTCCGACTCCGCTTCAAGAACGAGGCAGGAAAGCTTGGCTCTGCCTGCATAAATGGCTGCAGCAAGTCCCGCGGGACCGCCGCCGATTATTATGATGTCGTATACTTTTTCCATGTCGGCCTCTGCTGTTTTATCTCGTATTTATGATACATTATATTTGAAACAGATGCAATAAGCGACAGGTACAGTCTGAGGCGATAATGACAGTTTTCGGCACGAAACGTGACATAAAAGTAAAGACCTGCAGAAGATCTGCAGGGCTTTACGAGGTATGTACTATATGCTGAAAACCGTGAAGGTCTGCAGCCGTATCAAAGATGCGCAAAAGCAGCGCTGAAAACAGTTGACCTGAGCAAGCGGCATACTGTATGATGTATCCGTATAATACACGGATCGCCATGTTTTCAAGGCAATTATATAGTGTTTTACAGCTTGGTCAATACGATTACACTTTTCTGCACGTGCCAAAACTCATGCACGCAGAGTGCCAGGACACTAAGAAGAAACGAGGCGCAGCCATGTCATCATCGATATCCGAAAAACTTGATTTTCTAATGAAAGTGACCGGTACTCGCAATGCCAGTCTCGGCCGTACCCTGAATTATGATGCCTCATACATCAGCAGGATAAGGAACGGAAAACGCGGCATACCTCCCGAACAGCCTTTTATAAAACCGGCTTCGGAGTTTTTTGCCGGCCTGTCGCTCGACGACTATCAGAAAAGCGTCCTTTCTCATGAGCTTGGCATAGGAAGACCCTGGCCCGAAAGCAGCAGTGAGGCCGCCGCCCTCCTCGAAGCGTGGCTCAATAACGACCTGGGAAGCAAGCAGCGCGCAAAGGATATCATCACCGCCATCTCTTCCCCGTTCTATACTCTGTCGGCGGAAAAACATGATTACGTGCCTGAAGAAGGCAACAATTCCAAGGTAACTTTCTACTACGGAACCCACGGGAAGCGCGACGCCGTATGCCGCTTCCTCAACGAACTTGTCAAAAGCGGCAAAGCCTTCGACCTTTACCTCAACTCCAACGAAGACATGTCCTGGCTCTATGAGGACGCCGCCTTCGCACGCACCTGGGCAAGGCACATGGTACAGCTTTCCTCAAACGGATGCCGAATCAAGATCATTCATTCCATAGGCAGAGACATCAACGAAATGTGGGAAGGCCTCAGAAAATGGATTCCGCTTTACATGAGCGGAACTATAGAACCATACTACTATCCCCGTCTGCGAGACGGGATCTTCAGAAAGACC
>CAMYWZ010000218.1 GCA_947302945.1 uncultured Bacillota bacterium | reverse complement strand
CGATGCTACCCTTAAGCTTGATGTAAGTCCGATTCATGAAGAGTTAAAGACCAACTTAAAAACTTAATAGCGAAGCAAAGGTACCCACATAACGGCTTCGCGAAATGAAAAAAAGAGCTCCGTCCTTATGAAGGCAGGGAGCTTTTTTCTTGTCTGAAAAGGCTGATGTCTACTGCAGATCCGGGTTGGCCACGTAGAACGCGTACCACTCCTCGAAGGTCAGGCCGCTGTCCATGATGTCCTTTGCGTACTCGACGCCCACGTAGCGGTAGTGCCAGGGTTCGTACACGTAGCCTGTTATGTACTGCTTGCCGGGAAGGTAGCGCAGTATGAAGCCGTACTCCGCGCAGTGTTCTACCAGCCAGGCGTACTGTGCGGTGTTTTCGAAATGCTTGGATATGCTTGCGGTGTTGATGTCGACGGCAAGACCGACCTGATGTTCCGAGTGCCCCGGGCGGGCCGAGTAGGTGTCGGCAGCGGCTCTTCCGGCTTCACTGACGTATCCGGTGTAGAACAGGTTCTGTATGGCCTCGGTGCGGTAAGCGTTCACGGAACGGAGATATATGCCGTCAGCCGCGGCGGCATCCACCATATGCCTGAAATGCTCGGCTGCCGTGACTTCCATTTCTCCAACTCCGTAATAGCCCAGTTCGACGGTTTCGGGCTTGTCGTTGTCGTTCACGTAGTAGTACTTGTTGACGAGGACCAGGTAGCCCTTGCTCATGTCCGCGTGCTGCGCGTCGGTGTAGAACGGCTTGTCGATGCCTGCGTTGACGGCAAGGATGACGTCGTAGAGAGCCGCGTCCGGGTTCGCGGTGCGGTATGTCTCGTAGCGGTCCAGATAGGCATCTATGAAGTAGGGCTCGTCCTTGTATTTCAGGGCGGTGTTGACGTGTGTGACGACCTCCTGGAGGGCCATGTCCTGATGCTTTGCGGTATACGTTTCGTAGGTTTCGTAAATGGCAGGGTCGTAGCCTTCCAGCTTCGAGTACTCCAGCTGCCTGTTGATCCTGTAAACGATCTCCGCATAATAAAGCCTGAAGTCGCTTGCAGAGCTTATATATCCGCTGTCCGGATCCCTGATGGCCTGCATGTAGAGCTGAAGATTCTCTTCCTTATATCCCTCGGTATCCCTGAGCGCTATCACCAGCGGGTCGAAGTCGGTGAGGAGAGTCTCCGCATCCTTGCCCTCTGCGATGCCGCTGAGGTAGTCTACGAAACGGTCCTCCTGATACCTTTCGTCGCGGGCTATCCCGAATATCTCCGGTACGGCCCTGAGGTTCGCCAGGATCTCCTGCTGCTCTTCAGAGAACATCTCCTTGATCGCTTCAGTCTCTTCTTTGTTGTAGCCGGCCTTCCCGAGCCTGTACTCTATCCGGGCGGTATACTTCTTCCATCCAATATACCCCCCCGCCGCTATCAGCGCCAGGACCACCAGTATCACTATTGCCTTAAAAGTCTTTTTCTTCTTCTTCCTTGCCATCTCTTTTTTCCTCTCCCGCATTATACCACCGCAAAGACATGCTTGCAATCAGAGCTGCGGAAACATATAATGACTGTGTTATGAGTGACAATTTCAAGTTTTTTCAGAACAGGGAATGCGAGTACTTTCCCTGCCATAAGGGCGTGAAAGAGGAAGACTTCAACTGCCTCTTCTGCTACTGCCCGCTGTACTTCCTGGGCGACACCTGCGGCGGCAATTTCGCGTACACAAAAAGCGGCGTGAAAAACTGCGTAGGCTGCAGCAGGCCTCACAAGCGCGAAAACTACGACGTGATCATCGCCCGCATCAAGGAAGCAATAGGCACCAAGGACAGACCCTGCCCCGTGGAGGAAGCGCTCGCCCGCGAAGCGAAAAAAGCGTAAAAAACACAGTTTTAAAGCTCTTAATTGCTTTACAAACAGGCATCGAATCCTGTATAATCAAGGATGGCTGGTCAGCCGGCCATGTATTTTAATTGTCATTAATAAGTGCATAAGGTCACAAAACATCATTAAATATCAGGGAGGAAGCTAAATCATGAAAGGCTACAAAGCAGACACCATCAGGAACATCGCCTTGCTGGGACACGGCGGCACGGGAAAGACCACTTTCCTTGAGGCCGCACTTCTCGCTACAGGCGTCATCAGCAGGCTCGGAAAAGTAGAGGACGGAAACACAGTATCCGACTTCGACAAGATGGAGATCGAAAAAGGCTATTCCATCTCCATGTCCATAGTCCCTGTTGAGTACAACAAGACGAAGATCAACTTCCTCGACACCCCGGGCGTGTTCGATTTCGTCGGCGAAGTCAATTCCGCCATCAAGGCAGCCGAGGCAGCCGCCATATTCGTAGACGCATCCTCCGGCATCCAGGTCGGCACCGAAAAGGCTTGGAGCATCTGCCAGAAGTTCGGCGTTCCCAGGTTCTTCATCATCAACAAGACCGACAAGGAGAACGTCAAGCTGGACGAAGTCATAGACGCCCTCAAAGCCAAGTTCGGCACCAGCGTCGTAACTCTGGACGACAAGGACGCCCTCACCGAAGCCGTCGCCGAGACCGACGAAGAGCTCATGGAGAAGTACTTCGAAGGCGAAGAGTTCACCGAAGAAGAGTTCAATAAAGGCCTCATGACAGGCATAGCCGCCGGCAGCATCTGCCCGGTCATGACCTGCTCCGCCATCAAAGGCACAGGCGTCAAGGACATCCTCGACAACTGCATCAAGTACGTTCCCAAGGCCACCGGCACCGTCAAGACCGAAGACGGCGAAGAAGTCGCCTACGGCGACGGCACGGTAGCAGCCTACGTCTTCAAGACCATCGCGGACCCGTTCCTCGGCAAGATCTCCCTGGCCAAGCTCATCCGCGGCAAGCTCGCTCCTGCCCAGATCGTATACAACGCAAACTCCGAGAAAGAAGAAAAGCTCGGTTCCATGTTCTTCCTCCGCGGCAAGACCCAGGG
>CAMYWZ010000217.1 GCA_947302945.1 uncultured Bacillota bacterium | reverse complement strand
TTCAGGTTCAGGTTCCGCACGGGTCCTGCCATCAAGGCATCCAGCCACTGGCTTTCACTTAGGCGAAAGCCAGCGGTCCCCCTTAATGTCACCCGAGTCAGGGAAGCGGCTGAGGCATATTGCATCAACAATTACGAATTTCCGGGAATTGATGCAATGAAAAACCGGGGTTTTGCATCAACATTTAAGAATTGCTGAAAGTTGATGCAAGAAAACAGGGGCATTTTGCATCAACATTGCTCGATTACCGGAAGTTGATGCAAGGAAACGTGGCTGCTTTGCATCAACATATACGAGTTTCTGAAAGTTGATGCAATAAAACATGGATAATTTGCATCAACATTATCTGATTACCGGAAGTTGATGCAATTGAGTATAAAACAACAGTGAAGAAGAATTATAGTGAAAGCTGAGAGGGCATGGCACCGGGGAGAACCGTCCCGGATGGTGCGTGATCAATTTCGGCACCGAAAGAACCGTCCCTGATGGTGCGGTTTTGTGGTATACTGGTATCGATAGAGAAAAATGCACAGTTGGAGGGGGAGAGATCATGAACGACAGATGCAAAAGGCTGAAGGCGGCGCAGGATGTGGAGATACGTCCCATATGCACTGAAAAATACCGTTACTGCATGGAGTCCATGCTGAAGACGGCGGGGCTTCCGCCCATACTTCAGAGGGCTTACGCGGCGGCAAATTACCTCGACAAAAGGACTATCTTCATCCCGAAGGACGAGCTGATCGCGGGCAACCTGGCGGCAAAGCCCCTCGGCATGGAAGCAAGCCCCAGCGGCCCGATCTGGGAGGACAAGGATCTGCAGAGCCTCATAGATTCAGGCGCCTTCGAGCTTTCCGAGGAGGAGCACAAAATGCTCCGCGACGCCGACGCTTACTGGATAGGTACCGGCCGCACCATGACGGAGCGCAAGAGCAGGTACTACAACGACGAGCGCATCTGGCCCTTCATCAGCAAGGGCTTCCTCTGCCCGGCCTGGAAGTCCAAGGCCGTAGGGCGCGGAAGCGGCGCGGCAGGCGCAGGCTGGGGATGGCCGCTCGGCTCGAACAACCTCTTCTGCCCCGACTACGGCTACATCATCTCCAAAGGCTATGACGCGGTCATCGAGGACTGCAAGCGCCACCTTTCCGAAATACGCTACGACACCCCCGACTGCCTCGAAAGGACCGACTTCTACGAGGCGGCGATCATACAGCTCTCGGCGGCTGTGCGCCACGCAAGGCGCTATTCCGCAGAGGCCAAAAGGCAGGCCGAACTTGAGACCGACCCGAAGAGAAAAGCCGAGCTTGAAGAGCTGGCCCAGCGCTGCTGGAACGTCCCGGCCAGGCCCGCATCCACCTTCAGGGAAGCCATCCAGGCCTTCTGGTTCTACATGGCCATGGAGATGAGCGGCACCATACCCGGCGGCCGCTTCGACGTGTACATGTATCCTTATTATAAAAAGGACATCGAGGAGGGCAGGCTCACGAAGGACGAGGCTCTGGAGCTTCTGATAGCCCTGCGCCTTAAGATCTGCGAGTTCCACAGCCTTCACGGCGGCGTCAAGCAGCGCGAGAAGTGGTCCGGCGGCGCCAGGTGGCACAACTTCATCATAGGCGGCACGGACCGCGACGGCAACGACGTCACCAACGACCTCAGCTACCTCCTGCTGGATGCTGCGATGGAGACCCACACCCCGCATCCGACGCTCACCGCCCGCATCTACGAGGGCACTCCGCCCGAGTTCCTCAGAAAATGCGTGGACTGCATAGCCACAGGCATGGGCATGCCTGCCATGATCTCCGAAAAGAACTACAGCGAGTTTCTCGTCAAGCAGGGCATAGACCCCAGGGAAGCCAACGACTTCGCGATAGGCGGCTGCCTGGACCTGATGCTGCCGGGCCGCTGCCGCAACAGCGCGGTAGGCATGTTCATCGTGCCCATGGTGCTCGGGCTTGCCATGAACAACGGCCGCGATCCCAAGGATCCGGACGGCCACCTCTACGGCGCCGAGACCGGCAAATTCACCGACTTTAAGACCTACGAGGAGTTCTACGCGGCCTTCCTTAAGAACCTGGAGGTCATAATAGGCCTGCTCAACGAGGAGCACAACATTTCTATACTCAACGCGGCCAGATTCAACCCCGACGCCTTCACCAGCTGCTTCATCGAGGGCTGTGTGGAGAAGGGAAAGGACGCCCTGTCCACGAGCCTTAAATACGAGAATGTCTCGCTGTGCAACGTGGTCGGCATGGCCAACCTCACCGATTCGCTGGCGGCCATCAAGAAGCTCGTCTTCGACGACAGGACCGTGTCCGCGCAGACGCTCATGGACGCCCTTGCGGCAAACTGGAAGGGTTACGAAGATGTCCGCAAGATGTGTCTAGCCGTGCCCAAGTTCGGCAACGGAGACCCCTACGTGGACGACATCTGCGCAAGGCTCTGGAAGGACTTCGCGGCGACGGTCGGCAAGTTCAAAAACCCGTTCGGAAAGCCGCTGCTGCCGGGCGCCATCTCCATCACGGCGCACGCCCCCGGCGGAGCAACAACGCCTGCCACCCCGGACGGCCGCTATGACTGGGAGACTTTGGCCGACGGCTCGCTCTCCCCGGAGCAGGGCAAGGACGTAAACGGCCCCTTAGGAGTTTTCAGGAGCGGCATGAAAGTCGATCAGTCCGGCTATTCCGCGGTCCTTCTGAACATGAAGTTCCACAAGAACGCCCTCAAGACAGCCGAGGACAGGGAAAAGTTCGGGATCATGGTCAAGACCTACCTGACCAACGGCGGCAAGCAGGTGCAGTTCAACGTCGTGGACAACAAGACCCTGATAGACGCAAAGGCCAAGCCCGAAAAGTACAAGGACCTGGTGGTCCGCGTCGCGGGCTACAGCTCCTACTTCACCGTCCTCACCCCTGCCTTGCAGGACGAGATCATAGCAAGAACGGACCAC
>CAMYWZ010000216.1 GCA_947302945.1 uncultured Bacillota bacterium | reverse complement strand
GTCTTCGTCCGGGATGAAGTCTCCGAGGTGGGAGTCTTCTTCCTCGCCTATCGGAGTTTCGAGAGATACAGGTTCCTGAGCGATCTTCGAGATCTCGCGGACCTTTTCGACGGGTATCTCCATCTCCTTGGCGATCTCTTCGGGCGTCGGGTCTCTTCCCAGTTCCTGAAGCAGCTGCCTGGTTACCCTTATCTGCTTGTTGATCGTTTCGACCATATGTACAGGGATCCTGATGGTCCTTGCCTGGTCAGCTATGGATCTTGTGATCGCCTGCCTTATCCACCATGTAGCGTAAGTCGAGAACTTGAAGCCCTTGCGCCAGTCGAACTTGTCGACAGCCTTGATAAGTCCGAGGTTTCCTTCCTGGATGAGGTCCAGGAACTGCATGCCGCGGCCTACGTAGCGCTTGGCGATGGATACCACGAGTCTGAGGTTGGCTTCGCACAGGCGCTGCTTGGCGTCGGGATCGCCTGTCTCCATCTTCTTTGCGAGCTCAAGTTCCTCGTCCGCTGAAAGAAGAGGCACTTTTCCTATCTCTTTGAGGTACATGCGGACGGGGTCGTCTATGGACATGCTCTTTTCGAGCTCTTCGAAGCTGTCCTCTTCGGCATCTTTTGCGAGGTCCTCGAAGCTTTCGTCGTCAGTGTCTTCGATGTCGGCAAGATCCCCTATGTCCACCAGGTCAAAATCGTCGGACATGTCTATGCCCGTGATCTCGACTCCCGAAGTTTCGAGAGTTTCGACTATGGTGTCTTTGTTGCTTGGATCTATGTCGCACTCGGACATGATCTCATCGATCTCGAACTCGCTGACTATGCCGTCTTTCCTGGCTTTTTCCAGAAATGCGGAGAGCTGTTCCATTTTCTTTTCGTCATCGAAATCAAATGCCATTATTTATCCCCCTGATATGTTATTTCTGCAGAGTTTTAAGCTCTGTAAGCAGCTGTTTTATGAGAGTCTGGTCCACAGCGTCTTCGGGCATGGAATCAGACATTTCAAGTATGGTGTATATCTCGGCTCTGCGCTTGTCTTTGCGCTTTGCTTCAAGTTTTGAGATGCAGTCGTCGAATGCTTTGTCGGCCTCGCCGATCTGGATGTTTTCGAGTATTCTCGAAAGGAGCTCCGCAGCTTCTTCGGATATTTCGCTCTCTATCTTTTTCCTGTCGAATTCTTCTCCGGGAACGTACAAAGCGCCGAACGCTGCTGCGATGACTTTGCCTTTTGCGGTAACGAAGGCTTCCGGATAGTCCCTGAGTTCTTCATAATATGAGCTCTTCAGCATTATCAGCCTTATGAGCATGCGTTCAAGATTGACGTCTGCTGCCGATAGTTCCGATTTCGTTTTCTCCTGTTCGGACTGCTGACGGCCTACGTATGTGTCCTGAGGAGCGTCGGATGTGCTTTGCTCTGCCTCGCGCCTTAAAGCGCCTTCAGAAATGAGGTATTCCTTTGAGTACTTCTGGATGTATATGTCTGCTTCCACAGGATCCAGTCCGTGCAGTATCTGAGCCAGTGCTTTGAAGAATTTGATCCCCTGCGTGTGATCCTTAAGGTCGAAGCTCTTTTTGAGCACGCTGACTTTATAGTCTATGTCCGCAACTGTATTTTCTTCCAACAGCTTAAGGAACGCGTCTTTTCCGTTCTTCTGGACGTATTCGTCCGGGTCCTTGCCGTCGTCCACGTTGAGGACTCTGACTTCAAGCTGCGCAGCGCGGAGTATGTCTATGCCTCTTATAGCTGCGTTTATACCTGCCGGGTCCGAATCAAGGCAAAGTATGACCTTCTTCGCGTAGCGCCGTAAAAGCTTAGCCTGCTCGGGAGTGAAGGCTGTTCCGCAGCTTGCGACTACGTTCTGCACTCCGCTCTGGAAAAGGCTTATGCAGTCCATGTAGCCTTCCACTACGATGGCGCAGTCTTCCCTGACTATAGCGTCCTTTGAACGGTTTATACCGTAAAGATTGAGCTTTTTCTGGTATATCGAAGACTCGTTCGAATTCATGTACTTGGGCTTATCTTTATCGGCAGTAAGTATGCGCGCCCCGAATCCGATGACCTTTCCGCGGACGTTGATTATCGGGAAGATGACTCTGCCGTGGAATTTGTCGTATATTCTTCCGTTGGATTCGGCGCACAGACCGAGCGCCAGCATGGTCTCCCTGCTTACTCCGTTTGCCTTAAGGTGATCCGTAAGCCCCGTCCAGCCTTCAGGGTTATAGCCGATGCCGAAATACTGCATGGTCTTAGGCGTTATGCCGCGCTTTGACATATAAGTATATCCGGGATTGGCTGTTGTTGAGAGCTTTTCAAAGAACCACCTTGCGGCGATGCGGTTTGCTTCGTAATACTCGTCGTTTTTGCTGTCTTCCCTGCTCCTGGTCTCTTCAATGGTGATGCCGTACTGGGCGGCGAGTTTTTCTACAGCAGCGGGATAATCCAGATTATAGTACTTTTCGACGAACTTGATGACGTCGCCTGATTCTCCGCAGCCGAAGCAGTGAAAGAAGCCTTTTGACTCGTTTACGGAGAACGAAGGGGTCTTTTCCTTATGGAAAGGACAGCAGGCCATGAAGTTTGCCCCGCTGCGCTTGAGACTTACGCATGAACCGATGACCTCGGCTATGCTTACCGTGGATTTGATGTCTTCTGTTGCTTTCTGATAGTTTTTTACAGTCTGTTCTGCAAGTTCTGAATTTGATTTGTTATCAGGTATGTTTTCAAAATCATGTTCTTCCTCATCACGAATGACTGTCAAATCATTGTAGGCACTTTGTAATGTGATTAAAGTTTGCTCGAGATAATGTAATCTTTTTTTGTTCATAGTTTGGTTGTTTAGTTAATAATAGTAATGCGCCAAGCTATTAAACAAAATGTTCCTACAATACACGTATTGACACAAAACGTGGACGAATCCTGTTTGATGTCCCAGGTACTTGCAGGAAACCCATACAAAGAAA
>CAMYWZ010000215.1 GCA_947302945.1 uncultured Bacillota bacterium | reverse complement strand
GGACAAGTTCGAGTACCTCGAGCTGCCCGAGGACGTAAACGGCGTGCCCTACATGGACTTCTGCACCTGCGCAGTCTTAAGCTGCCACGTCGTTGATTCAAAGGACCTGGGCAGCCACACCCTTTTCATAGCGGAGATAGACGACGCCATAAAGCTCTCCAAGGAGCCTCCGATGACCTACGCCTTCTACCAGTCGGACGTCAAGCCAAAGCCTGCAAAGCCCGCATCCGAAAAGAAGATCACCGGCTGGCGCTGCAAGATCTGCGGATACAAATACGAAGGCCCAAACCTTCCCTCCGACTTCATCTGCCCCATCTGCGGCCACGACGCCTCCGACTTCGAACCGATATACGAATAAATGCAAAAGGGGATGGTTCTTGACCGTCCCCTTTTTGTTATTCCGAGAACGCTATCCTGGACTGTCTGTAGAGCTCTTCCAGGAAGGCGGGAGTGAGCTTGTCGAAGGCCATGCCGGGGGTGATGCAGGGCTTGTCCTTGCGGCAGAAACGGGCCGCGTAGTCGCGGGCGGCCTGGCGCTGCTGCTCCTCGGTAGAATTCGCCGCGTCGTAGTCCGGGTAGACTCCTATTATTATCTGATCGCCGTACTTGTCGTAGAGCTTTGCGGTGTCGTTCATGGGCTGGCCGGCCCAGGAATCCCAGCCGGCGGCTATCATGTTCGGCACCTGTTTTTCTATCTTGCCGCAGGAGTGGAAGTCCGCGAATCTGCCCTTTGAATGGATGAAATCGTTGACCTTCCTCATGTAGGGCACTATCATCTCGCGTACGAGCTCCGGGCTGAAGAAGGTGTCCTTCTGGGCGCCCCAGTCGTCGTGGATGTAGAAGACCTCAATCTGCGGATAGTAGTAGCACATGTGGTCGAAGAAGTCGATGTAGAGGTCCGAAAGCTTCGAAAGAAAGGCGTGCACCGCGTCCTTCTGGTCCTCGTCGCACAGGGCCATAATGGCGCCTTCGAACTCCATGAGGCTTATGATGCGCTCGAAATAGCCGTTCTGAAGCCAGCCCTTGATGTCCTGGTCGGTGTCGAAGAAAGGCTTGTTGTACTCGGCGCTGCCCTTCCAGTCCCAGGAATCGATGTCCGGCCACACCAGGACGTCCTCCCAGTCGTTCATGTCCTCGAGCATTGGCTGCCCCGGGCGGACCATGGAGCCCCTGACCTGCTTAATGTACTCCCAGGTGACCCCGAACATGTCCTTGCCGCCGCCCTCGACTTCCGCGTTGAAAGGCAAAGCGTCGAATACCATGCCGCGCGCTATGTTGTCCGGATTGATCCTTGGCGTGAAGACCTTGTATTCGCTGCCCGTAAACTGCCACACCGGTTCCTTTTTCCTGTAGAGCGAATCCGAAGCCTCCCTTATGCTGCAAGGATAATCGTAGACGTTAGTGGTCGTGAAGATGCTCTTCCTCTGAAAGACCACCCTCATCTCTTTTTCGTCGAATTTGGGAACTGCCATGCTGATACCTCCTGCGCAAATGCTTTCCGTGCTGCATCCAGTATAACATAAAACCCCCCGGGCGGTGATGCTCAGGGGGCTGGTTTTTTGCTCTTACTCTATGGCGTCTTCATCGTTAAGCACGTTGTAGCCGGCGTCGGTGAGGACTTTTTCGGCGGCTGCGTTGTCAGCCACGCGGAGAACCACGTAGGCGCCCTGGCCGTGCGATGACAGGAACGCGTACAGGTATTCGATGTTGATGCCCGCATCTGCAAGCACTGTCAGGACGGCGTTCAGCGAGCCGGTCCTGTGCGGAAGCTCTACTGCCGCGATCTTCGTGACCTTCACCATGACTCCGTTTTCAGCAAGCACCACGCAGGCCTTGTCGGTGTCGTCCACGATCAGGCGCAGAATGCCGAAATCCCTTGTATCCGCTATGGAAAGCGCCCTCATGTTGATGCCGCTTTCAGCAAGCATCTTCGTGATCTCAACGAGTCTTCCCTTCTTGTTTTCTACGAATATCGATAATTGTCTGATAGCCATTTTCGCACCTCCTTAATCGTGAAGCTTTCTTCTGTCTATGACGCGGACCGCCTTGCCTTCGCTTCTTGCGATGGACTTGGGAGCCACGAGATGGATGACCGGGTGAATTCCCAGCATGCCCTGTATTGCCGCCGCGAGCTTGCGCTCCTTGACGGTGATGTCCGCAACGGTATCGGAGAACTGCTCCGGGGAGAGCTCCACGTACACGTCCAGAGTATCGGTGTTGTTGACGCGGTCCACCTCTATGCGGTAGTTGGGGGCGTAGCCCTCGTTGAGGAGCACGGTCTCGATCTGCGACGGGAACACGTTTACGCCGCGGATGATGAGCATGTCGTCGCTGCGGCCCTTAGGCTTGGCCATGCGGACGAAGGTCCTCCCGCAGGAGCACTTTTCGCGTGAGAGCACGCACAGGTCCCTCGTACGGTACCTTAACAGAGGGAAGGCTTCCTTGTCAAGGGAGGTGAACACCAGCTCGCCCTCGCAGCCGTCGGGCAGGACCTCGCCGGTATCCGGGTCTATGATCTCCGCGTAGAAGTGGTCCTCGTTGATGTGCATGCCGCCCTGCTCTTCGCACTCGAACGCGACTCCCGGGCCGGAGGTCTCGGTAAGGCCGTAGATGTCGTAAGCCTTGATTCCCAGAGTTTTTTCTATGTCCCTGCGCATCTCCTCGGTCCAGGGTTCGGCGCCGAAGATGCCTGCCTTGAGGGTGTTGTCATTGGGGCCTATGCCCTTCTCCTTCATGGACTCGCCTATGTAGGCCGCGTAGGAAGGCGTGCAGCAGAGTATGGTAGCCTTGAGATCCTGGATGAACTGGATCTGCCTGTCTGTGTTGCCGCTGGACATCGGAAGCGTCAGCGAACCTACCTTGTGGGAGCCGCCGTTGAGGCCGGGGCCGCCGGTGAACAGTCCGTAGCCGTAGGCTATCTGGACGACATCCTCGTCGGAACCGCCGGCTGCCACGATCGCC
>CAMYWZ010000214.1 GCA_947302945.1 uncultured Bacillota bacterium | reverse complement strand
GCTTACATCAGGGCGCGCGGAGCTGACAGGCTCTGCTCCTACGGCGACTGGGCGGCCCTCTCCGATGTCTGCGATGCGGACACCGCAAACTACCTCAAGTACGAAGTCTCCGACGGCGTTATCGCCCCGGGCTACACCGACGAGGCTCTGGCCATACTCAAGACCAAGAAGGGCGGCAAGTACAACGTCATCAAGATCGATGAAAACTACGTCTGCGCTCCGCAGGAAGTAAAGGACGTCTTCGGCATAAGCTTCGAGCAGGGCCACAACAACTTCAAGATCGACGAAGCGCTGCTTTCGAACATAGTCACTAAGAACAAGGAGCTCCCCGAGGCTGCGAAGATAGACATGATAGTCTCGCTGATCACCCTCAAGTACACTCAGAGCAACTCCGTCTGCTATGTGAAGGACGGCATGGCCATAGGCGTGGGAGCAGGACAGCAGAGCCGCATCCACTGCACCAGGCTGGCCGGCAGCAAGGCCGACAACTGGTACCTCAGGCAGTGCCCCAAGGTCCTAGCTCTTCCCTGGAAGAAGGACGTGCGCCGTCCCGACCGCGACAACGCCATAGACGTCTACACCTCCGACGAGTACGAGGACGTGCTCAGGGACGGCGAGTGGCAGAAGGTCTTCACCGAGAAGCCTCCGGTCCTCACCGCAGAGGAAAAGAAGGCCTGGATAGCTACGCAGAAGGGCGTCACAGTTGGTTCCGACGCGTTCTTCCCCTTCGGCGACAACGTCGAGAGGGCCAGAAAGTCCGGAGCGGCTTACATAGCCGAGCCCGGCGGCTCCATCCGCGACGACAACGTCATCGAGACCGCTGATAAGTACGGCATAGTCATGGCCTTCACCGGCATGCGCCTGTTCCACCACTGATAGAAAGGAAAAAACATGAAAATCCTGGTCGTAGGAAGCGGCGGCAGAGAGCACGCCATCATCAAGAAGTTAAACGAGAACCCGTCGGTAGACGTCATATATGCTCTGCCCGGCAACGCAGGCATGGCGGAAGACGCGGAGTGCATAAACATCAGCGCCGCAGAGATCGACAGGATAGTCGAATTCGCCAAAGGCCACTTTGTGGACTACGCTGTAGTTGCACCCGACAACCCCCTCGTTGACGGCTGTGTCGACAAGCTGGAGACCGCAGGGATCCCCTGCTTCGGTCCCAGGGCAAACGCCGCCATAATAGAAGGCAGCAAGGTCTTCTCCAAGAACCTCATGAAAAAGTACGGCATCCCGACGGCTGCCTACGAAGTCTTTGACGACGCCAAAAAAGCCCTCGAATACGTAAAGACCTGCCCGATCCCGACAGTCGTCAAGGCTGACGGCCTGGCTCTGGGCAAAGGCGTAGTCATCGCCGAGACCCGCAAGGACGCCGAGGACGCCATCATCTCCATCATGGAGGACAAGAAGTTCGGCGCCAGCGGCAACCAGATAGTCATCGAGGAGTTCCTCGAAGGACCGGAAGTCTCCGTGCTGAGCTTTACCGACGGCAAGGTGGTGGTCCCCATGGTATCCTCCATGGACCACAAGCGCGCGCTGGATGGCGACAAGGGCTTAAACACAGGCGGCATGGGGACCATCGCCCCCACCCCCTACTATACCCCGGAGATCGCCGAGCGCTGCATGAAGGAGATATTCATCCCCACCATGCGCGCCATGAACATGGAAGGCCGTACCTTCAAGGGCTGCCTGTACTTCGGCCTTATGATAACAAAGGACGGGCCGAAGGTGATAGAGTACAACTGCCGCTTCGGCGACCCCGAGACTCAGGTTGTGCTTCCGCTTCTTAAGAGCGACCTTCTTACCGTTATGCAGGCTACGACCAACGGAAAGCTGTCCGAAACTCCTGTGGAATGGAAGGACGGCGCTGCATGCTGCGTAGTCGTGGCTTCCGAAGGATATCCCGGCTCTTACGAAAAGGGCAAGCCGCTGGTCATAGAAAAAGAGGTAAAGGACCGCGTTTACGTTGCCGGCGCAGCCTTCAAAGAAGGCAGGCTTGTAACAAACGGCGGCCGCGTCCTTGGCTGCACCGCAGTCGCAGAAGACCTTCCCAAGGCTATCGAAGCTGCCTACAAGATCGTGGAGAAAGTCCACTTCGACAACGCCTACTGCCGCAAAGACATAGGCGCCAAAGCCCTCAAGGCGCTTCAGTAACAATACTTTTAAACGCATAAAAAGTCCGGCCGCGTATTTGCAGCCGGATTTTGAATTGCTGTGCAGGAAGCGATGATCTCTACTTGTAGGCTCCGCCGTTGTAACTGTCGCCTCTCATTATGGAGAAGTGGAACACGGGTTTGTCCACGCGGAGGATGCGCATCGGCATGTGGGGGACTCCGCCGGGGATGAAGACCAGAGTGGACCTTGTAAGGCGGCGGGCTTCGCCGTTGATCGCGATCTCTATCTCTGCGTGAAGCTCATAGGGGTCGTCCGGATCGGAGCCGAAGAAGCCGATGAGCTCGTCTTCGGGATGCTCGTGGCCGGGGAATACCGGGTCTCTTTCAGGCACGGCATAGTACCACGCGGTGTTCATCTGGAAAGCGCCGGGGACCACGTTTCCGTCCATCCAAAGGATGCGGTGGGAGAATTTCCTGTACATCTCCTGGAAAGCCGCGTCGCCTGTTACCGGAGCTTTGAGCTCCTGGACTACATAACTGTCATATTTGCCTGGTTCACTGTTATAAAGCATAGCTGCTCCTTTCCGCTGAAAGTGCTTTTTCTTTTATAATACCACAACTCTTTCCCGCAGTACACTGTATGATATTCGCCAGGTGTGTATCATGTATAGTTTTTTTGCTTTCGCTTTCTCTGAAAAAGCAGTATAATGCAGCATTTTATGGTATAATCAAATGATGCTTCATGCAGGGTTTGAAGCAAGTCAACAGCAGAGAAAAAGGAGCCGACATGGTCTACAGAGTATACGCAGAGAAAAAGAGAGAATTCGCTCACGAGGCATAGGCACTGCTTAATGAAGCAAACGAGCTTCGTGGAAT
>CAMYWZ010000213.1 GCA_947302945.1 uncultured Bacillota bacterium | reverse complement strand
ATTCCTCAAATGTCTTGAATTCCGTAACTTCTCCGGTCTTGATGCCGACTTCTTCGCCGAGCCACGGGCAGAATCCATTGTGCAGGAAGATGTCGTAGACCAGGGTGACGATGAACATCGCCGCCACCTGGCCTCTGGTGGCGTTCGCTATGTAGCCGTCCACGCAGCCTGCCATGGAGTAGTTGCGGGCCTTGTCGATGGGAACTCCCCTGCTCATGAAGAAGTTCATGTAGGATTTATCGCCGACAAAGCAAGGCATGCCTATGCCTGTCTTTACGACCTTAAGTCCTTCGACTATGGTCTCGATCGGGGTGTTTTCGGAAACGCGCAGCGTGATGGTGTGGTGCGGGATGCGGACCTCGGTAGCGGCCTTGAACTCCAGGTATGTGAGCTCGTTCACGGCGCATTCGCCCTCCGGGGTGACGCCGCCGAGGGTCCAGTTGTGCCACTTTGCCATGCCGGAGTTCTTCTGCCTGAGGACAAAGCCGGAGACGCGGTTTAGCTGGAAGTCCTTAAGGCGAATGATCTCAAGAAGCTCCAGGACCTCGTCGTCCGTGATGCGGCCTTCTTCCTTGTCCTTCTTGTAGTAAGGATACATGTACTGGTCGAAGCGGCCGGCTGCTGCGGTAGAGGACGGGTTCATCATCAGGAAGATGAACCAGAAGCACTGGATCGCTTCGCGGAAGGTCTCGGCCGGGTATTCGGGAACGCGGCGGCATATCGCTGCCATCTGCTTAAGCTCCGCTGCCCTTGCCGGATACTTTTCCTCCGCTGCGGTCTTTTCCGCAAGGTCCGCGTAGCGGTTGGCGTACTTTATGAGAGCCTCAAGGTCCGTGATGCAGGCCTGCCAGAAGTACTTTTTGCGCACGCAGTCCTCGTCGAAGTAGCTGAGGTCTTTGATGTGCTGCCTGCACTCGTTTATGATGTCGCGGGCGCCGCGCTTGAGCATGACTTCGTAGTCCGCGACGTAAAGTCCGAGCGGATTGAGGCCCATGCCGGACTGCGCCCTGCCTCCCCCGGAGGCGTTCTTCTTATCCTTCCAGGGCGGGAGCACCAGCCCCGACCTCATGAAGGACCACATCGCCGGGTCGTCGCCGAGGAAGTCGCCCATCTGGCGGCTCGAGGTGACAAAAAGGTCGCCCTTCTCGACCCTGGCCATGTATTCGTAGAGCTCGGCCTCTTCCTCGGGCTCTATGGTGTAGCCCTCGGTCTTGAGCGAGTCTATTTCCTCCTTGTTCCAGGTGCCCATCTCGTAGTCCATCTCTATGCCGAAGGCCTTGCTGGCGCCTACGCCGCAGATGAGGTCGTCGGGTTCTATGGCTATGGGGCACTTGGTGAGTATGGCTTCATGGACGGCTGCGCGCACCCTGTAGGGATGCTGCCCTTTCATAGCCTCCATCACCGGGAAAGAAGCCCTCATGCGGTCTATGCACAAGGGATAGGTGGTGGTCTCCCAGCGTTCTTTCATCCTGCGTACTCTGTCTGTCATTGTGTCCTCCTGTATATGATCTGTGTTTTCTTATCTGTTTCAGTCCATTACGATGCTGTTCATGTATACCGTGCGGCCGCTCTCATCCATGGAGAATCTGCTGAAGAATCCGTCGTACATGAGGCGGCAGTCCGTAGGCGTCGCGGAATGCGGTTTGTTGTCAACTGTCGAATACTGCACCATCGGGACGCCTTTGCTGTTGACGTAGACCTTGGTGTGGTACGGGCCGAGGTCGTGGAGCAGCGGCTCGTCCGCGCTCTGGGTGCCGTTGCGCTTCGTCCAGTATTTCGCGTACCTGTAGGCGTCCGGGTTGTTCCCGAAGGTACCTCCGCCCACGTCTTTCTCACCCATTATGACCCAGATGGGGCGCTGATGTTCCTCGTTGGTGCCGGCCGTGGTGAAGTCTCCGTAGAAATCTCCACGAAGCACGCCGCTCGAAAGAGCTGCCGCCGCGAAGACGTCAGGCATGGCAAGAAGCATGCGCTGTCCGAAGGATGCGCCCATGGAAAAGCCGTTGG
This sequence comes from uncultured Bacillota bacterium, assembly GCA_947302945.1. Classification (GTDB taxonomy): domain Bacteria; phylum Bacillota; class Clostridia; order Peptostreptococcales; family Anaerovoracaceae; genus RUG13409. The sequence continues at coordinate 1,006 of CAMYWZ010000213.1, read as the reverse complement.
AATAGACGCGGCCTTTGTCGACGGGAAGTTCATCTATGAGTTTTTGCGCAAGGAGGCGGATGAACTTTTCGTCACTAAGCTGGCCGGGGCTGCCGTCCGCGTTCCATGCCGCGTGAGGAAGCCAGCCGAACTTGGCCGAAAAACCTCCGAGAGACGCTCCGGGGAAGGCCACGATGAAGCCTCTTTCGCGGGCAAGATCCGCCCAGCGGGTAGAATGTATGTGGCCGTGGTGCATGCCGCTTCCGCCGTGGAAGGATATGACCAGAGGCACTTTTTTATCCGGGTTTTTGCGGACAGACTCGGGCACGTACTGGTACCATTCGCGCCTGACGCCGTCCACGTACATGGTGCAGAATTCGAGACCCAGCTCCTCCTCGGTAAAGAAACGGCGGAGCTGGCGGTTGCCTATGCCTGCATAGCGGCCCCAGCGGGAGAGGAAGCTGTCCCAGACTTCGGCCGGCGAGGGATCCGGACCGGTGCTGACTTTCACCGGACCGCACACCGCGGCGTCTTCCGAATACCCCTGCGGGTCCTCCGCCGGAAGATACCAGAGCGAACCGTCTTTTTCGAAAGGCTCTTTCTGCGAGCTGTTGGCCTTTTTCCAGTATTCGATGACTCTTTCTACGGCCTTTGTGTTTTCCGAGTTTATCCACACGGGAAGCGGGATGCTGCCGAGAGGAACACCCGGGACTTCGGTGGGCATGGCGCCTGCCGCATCAAGCTCTTCGGCGGAAACGTCCGGATCGCCGCAAATGAAAAGCCCCGCGAAAGCCATGGGGTTCCTCATGACCATGCGCTGGGCCTTTGCCGCTCCGCTGCCGTAGCCGGCTGCGCACATGCGGCTCATGTTGTTTGCCATGTATTCGCGCGACATCGCGTCTTCAAAAAGAGACGCGAGCGCTTCGTCCGGGGTGTCCGGAGCGACTGTGAAAAGTATGAGCTCCCGCTCATCGGCCGCTTTGATCCAGCCGCTCTCCTCAAGGAAAGCGGCGCAGTCCCTGCCTTC
>CAMYWZ010000212.1 GCA_947302945.1 uncultured Bacillota bacterium | reverse complement strand
AGGACCGCGTCCACTCTGGCCTTGGCCATGTAGTAGAACCTGCCGTTCTGCTCGGCCTTGACGTAGTCGATGTTCGGGCCGACGGCCAGGAACTCATTGGCGGCGAGGGTCCAGGCGGTGGTGGTCCATGCCATGAAGTAGGTGTTCTCCTCGCCCTTCTTCTTGAACGGGACGTAGAGGGAGGTGACCTTGATCATCTTGTAGCCCTGGGCGACTTCGTGCGAAGCCAGGCCTGTTCCGCAGCGCGGGCAGTACGGGATGACCTTGTGGCCTTCGTAGATGAGCCCCGCCTTGAAGAACTCCTTTATGATCCACCAGCCGGTCTCGATGTAGTTGTTGTCGAGGGTGATGTAGGGGTTGTCAAGATCGATCAGGTAGCCCATGCGGTGGGTCATGTTGCGCCACATGGCTTCGTATGTGAAGACCGAGGCCTTGCACTTCTCGTTGAACTCTTTGATGCCGTACTTTTCTATGTCCTGCTTGCCGGAAAAACCAAGCTGCTTTTCGACTTCTATCTCCACCGGCAGTCCGTGGGTGTCCCAGCCTGCCTTGCGGCGCACCTTAAAGCCCTGCATGGTCTTGTACCTGCAGACAGAGTCCTTGAGTGTCCTTGCGATGACGTGGTGTATGCCCGGCTTTCCGTTTGCCGTGGGCGGCCCTTCGTAGAACAGGAAGTTGGGCTGGCCTTCGCGCAGGTCTACGCATTTCTGGAGCATGTTCATGCTGTCCCACGCGTCTGCCTGAGCCAGCTGGACTTCTGCGATCGGTTTGTCTGAAAGATTCTTGTACATTTCTTTACCCTTTATCTGAATTGATTTAGTGCATACCAATACAATTTTTTATATTACCACGCTTTTCCCCCCTCGGCAAGCCCCAAACTTCCGCACCAGAGGGACGGTCCTTTTGGTGCTTACCCCTTAATGTCACCCGAGTCAGGGAAGAGGCTGAGGTGATCATGCCCTCTCAGCGACGCATCTGACGCAAATTCGCTTTATAAGGGAATTATTTAAATTTTCAAGTTATTGCGGAAATCGCGCGGATGTACTATGATGCTTACAGTGGATCCGCAAACAGACACGATGACATAGACAAGGAGGAAAAAACAATGGACAATCTTAAAATAGGACACTTCATCCAGTACATGAGAAAAAAGGCGGGGATGACTCAGAGCGAGCTGGCGGAAAAGCTCAGCATCAGCTTCCAGGCGGTCTCTAAGTGGGAGACCGGCGAGACGCTGCCGGACACGGGGATACTGCTTCCCCTAAGCGACTCGCTGGGCGTAACTGTCGACACCCTGCTCAACGGGGGCAGCATGGTCCTGAACGAGAGGCGCCTGATGAGAGTCGAAGACGTCATCATAGGCTTCGAGCATCTCGAGGACATAGGACGCTGCTTCGGCGAGAACTGCACGTTCTTCACCGGAATGATCGAAGGCATCAACGAAAAGATGAACATCGACATCCTGGAATACCTCGGGCACCAGAACACCCGCGAAGTCATGTGGGCCGAAGTCCTGATCCAGGGCATCATGGCAGGGCGCGCCGTAGACATGAACGAAGTCGAATCGGCCTTCACGAACCGCAAGATGGTAGACACCATCAGAAGCTACATGGAAAAAGCCGGTCAGATCTGAGCCCGGCCGGAGCGCAGAGCGCGGATGAACTCGTCCGCTTGGTCTCTGGCGGTGAAGGCTATAAGTGAAGGAGAGCCGCTGCTGCCGGTGCCGCAGGCGTCTTTGAGCAGGCGGCGGATGACAGGGAGCTGGTCTTTGGGGAAGTCGATGATGTATTGGCGGAACTCAGGGTCCAGCTCCTTTTCCGTCCACGGAAGGTCCTCGCGGACGGTGCCGATGCGGGACGCGGCGCCTTCAAGGCACTGCTCAAGGGGAATGTCGAAGAAGAATACGGCCTCGCAGGCGGAAAGGCGCAGGGGAAGGGTCCGAAGATAGTTGCCGTCGATGATCCATTCGTCTTTCGCAATGATGTCTGCCAGAGCGGCGTCGAACTCCTCACGGGGGGCGGTGGTGCGGTCCGGCCTGTGATAGAGCATGTCGAGGTAATACAAAGGCAGCCCCGTCGCGTCGCGCAGCTTTCTTGCGAAGGTGCTCTTCCCGGAACCCGGGCACCCGATCACTATTATCTTTTTCGCCTCAAACATATTCATAGGCCGTCCCCTGATGACATGATTATAACACGGATCAGCATCTTCGCATGGGCGTTTGGGACAAAAATGTGGTACAATTATTGCAGGAGGTACGCTGTGGCTGCTAATGATATTGTAAAGCCGGATGGCTGCATCGGGACCGAAAGGCTGCTGCTGATCCCTTTTTCAGAGGAGAGCCTCGCGCTTTTCATCGAAGACCTGCCGGCCTTCGAAAAACGCTTTGATGTCAGATACCGGGGTGAAGAGCTGGACTACCTGCTTCTGGGCTTCCTGAAAAAGCTGCAGAAAGAGCTGGCCGAAGACCCGGAAAACTACCTGTTCTTCACCGAATTCCTCATCGTTCTTCGGGATGCCCGCTGCGTGATCGGCTCCATAGATTACAAGTACGTCCCAAAAGACGGCAAAACTGAAGTCGGTTACGGCATGAATCCTGCCTATGAGGGCCACGGTTACATGACCGAAGCCCTCCGCGCCTTTCTTGATCTGGGAAGACAGCTCGGCATCAGGACCGTTCTGGCCGACACGAAGCCGGACAACATCAAGTCGCAGAACGTACTTAAGCGATGCGGGTTCAGCTTTCTCAAACAGGAAGAGAACCTGTGGTGGAAGAAAGATCTTTAGCGAAAGGCAGGGACCGGCCCGCAGTCCGGACCAAATTCCAGGAGACACTATATCATGATCACAGATGAGATAAGGGAGCGGCTGTTTGCTCTCAAAGACGAAGATTTCGGCAAATTCCAGGCAAAGCTGATACCCACGGTAGCTCCGGAGAGCATCATCGGAGTGAGGACGCCGCAGCTGCGGGGCCTCGCGAAAGAAATGATAAAGCGCGCCGACGCGGGAGAGTTCCTGGATGCCCTTCCGCATGA
>CAMYWZ010000211.1 GCA_947302945.1 uncultured Bacillota bacterium | reverse complement strand
TAAAAGAAAATCCTAATAAGGAAGGACATTACTGTTCGCGCTGCGATAAGTATGAGGAAAGAGCCATTAACAAGCCTTAATCCAGCGGCCAGTAGCGCTGTTATCGCACCTTAGGGACGGTCCTTCTGGTGCCAAATGATGCATAACAAAAGCCCTTTGCTTCACGGTTTTGAAGCAAAGGGCTTTTAAACTGTCTGCTTCGGCACCAAAAGGACCGTCCCTTAAGTGCCGCGAGGCCCGTCTCCTAAAGTGCGGCGAAGATCCGCGTGCCGCGCTTTCTGAGCCAGAGGTTGAGAAGCACGGTCAGGATCAGGAAGAACGCTATTAGTATGTACATGAAGATCCTCGGATCCAGGAACTCGATCAGCCAGAGGGCGTACAGGGCGCCCAGCCCGATCAGAAGCACCCAGGTGCCGAACATCACCAGCAGGACGCTCCCACTTTGCTTTACCGCAACGGTCTCGTTAGTCCAGTTGAGGTTGGGCAGCTTGAGGTTCGCGAAAAGCCCCAGAGCGCTGTAGAAAAATATGTAGACAAGCACTAAGGCTCCGGCTTCTATGGCGTCTCTGATGCTCAGCTGCATTACTATGCAGGCAGCTGCGTGCATCACAAGGGCGGGGACTACAGTCAGCAGCAGGTGCATGCGCTGTTTGCCGCGGAAAGTCTGCTGCGCGGTGATCGGCAGAGACTTCAGGAGCCACAGCGTCTTTGCCTCAAGTGAGATGCTCGGAGCGGTAAGGTCGTTCATGGAGGCTATGAAGCACATCAGGACACCTATGGCAAGAGGCAAGCAGCGCAGGATGATCTCCAGGCCCGAGAACTGAAGCACCATGATCAGTTCGCGCATGTCGGCAGCCTTGATTACCAGGAACACAGCGGCGACCAGCATCAGCAGGGATCCCAGAGCGCAGTTGAGCATGTATACGGCGCTTCCCGTAAGGTGCTTGAACTCCTTGCGCAGAAGGGCGGTGTCGGCGCTTGCCGCATTCACCTGTTTCTCCACGTAGACCTTGGTGTGCTGCTTTTCGCTGCGCGTAGCGATCTTGATGAAGCTGCGCGAAAGCGCGACGTATATCACGATGAATACCGCAACGCATATCCCCGCGAATATCCCGAAGGCGGCCGGGTCTCCGGCAGCGCCCTGGCCCATCTTGTATATCGGATAGGCGTAGCCTTTCAGACCTTCTCCGATCTCACCGAGCTTCAGCATTATCTCCTGCAGCGAAGACATCATCTTGATGTAGAAGGTGTAGTAGATGGCTATGAACGCGAGGGAGAATATGACCGTCGCCGCGTTCTTGTTGGGGAAGAGGCCCGCGATCAGGGCTACCAGCCAGGCCAGTATGCACGAGAGGGCCGTCACGAGCAGGGTCATGAAGAATATCTCAAGTATGCTCAGCACCACGGAAAGCGGCGTGACCGCGTGCTCTATCCATGCATAGATGAAGCCGGGCAGCATGCCCAGAGTGCAGAACAGCAGCGACATCAGGTAAACGTTTACCATCTTCGACGCCAGCAGCGTGCCCTGCGGTATAGGCATGGACAGGAGCAGCTCGTTGTCCTTCGCCTTGTAAACGGTGGTATAAGTGATGAATACGCTTCCGAACAGGCCGAGCACGAAGCCGAAGCACCCCATCAGAGACATGTACAGCCAGCTTCCCGGCGGGATCGCGTCCCCTATCATTAGGGCGTAGCTGAAGAAGGCAGCCGCAAGCGAGGCAAATACGAAGACGAAGAGCACGATCATCAGGATGATACCGCCTACGCTGCGCTTTTTGCCCTTTCTGCGGTCCATGGTGATGTTCACCAGCAGGGCCGCAAGGTCCTTTTTAAGTAAAGCCTTAAGCATGGTCTACCTCCCGAAAAGGCCCTTTTTGCCGCCCAGAAGCTGCGGACCGTCGCTTTTGGCGCCGCGTCCGAACAGGCCGCCGAGGCCTCCGCCGGAGCTGCTTCCTCCGTTCCCGCCGCCGCGGTCCTCCGGTACGATGTCCGGCTCTTCAGCAAGCTCAAGGAAGACGGACTCGAGCGAGTCGTCGCCCTTGACTTCCTCCATGGTGCCTGATTTTATGAGCTTTCCGGACTTTATGATAGCGACTTTGTCGCAGAGCTTTTCGGCAACTTCCAGCACGTGGGTGGAGAAGAAGATGGCGCCGCCGTTGTCGCAAATGTCGCGCATGATCTCCTTGAGCAGGTGGCTGGCGACAGGGTCCAGGCCCACGAATGGCTCGTCCATGATGACCAGCTTCGGGTCGTGGATGAGGGCGGAGATGATGGCCAGCTTCTGCTTCATGCCATGGCTGTAGCTGCTGATTGGCATGGCCAGGTTCTTTTCAAGCTCAAAGGTGCTTGCGAACCTGTGTATGCGCTCCGCGCGCACGTCCGAAGGCACTCCGAAGATGTCCGCGATGAAGTTCAGGTACTGTATGCCGCTCATGAACTCGTAAAGGTCCGGGTTGTCCGGTATGTAGGCGAACTGCTGCTTGCAGGCCAGCGGTTCGTCCTTGATGGAGCAGCCGCCAATGTAGATCTCGCCGCTGTCGAACTGCAGTATTCCCGTGACGGACTTGAGCGTTGTAGTCTTGCCGGCGCCGTTGTGGCCTATGAAGCCGTAGATCTCGCCGGGCTGGATGTGGAGAGAAAGGTCGTCGACTGCGACTTTTTCTCCGAAGGTCTTTGTAAGGTGTTCGATTCTAAGCATATAAGTGATTCTCCTTTTTATAGAGTATATTCTATCAGTGTCCGGTGACAGCGCGGTGACAGGCCGAACTAAATATCAATATCGAGTGGTTTGTCTATTTCCTCGCCGACGTATTTGCCGTTCTTTTTGCGCTGCCTGACGCATTCGGACAGAAGGTATTCTATCTGTCCGTTGACCGAGCGGAAATCGTCCTCGGCCCAGGCTGCGATCTCGTTATACAGTTTTTCCGACAGCCTCAGTGGGACTTGTTTCTTCTCTGCCATTGCTTTATCCTTGAAATTTCAACTGTTTGCAGGTGCAACTAAATGTCAGTCGCATCAATACAGGCTGCCGGAATTGACTAC
>CAMYWZ010000210.1 GCA_947302945.1 uncultured Bacillota bacterium | reverse complement strand
CGATCTGGACGTACCTGTCGGTGCCGCCTATCATCAGCAGCTGCTTGAACTGCTGCGGGCTCTGCGGAAGCGCGTAGAACTTGCCGGGGTTTACGCGGCTTGGGACCAGATAGTCCCTTGCGCCTTCCGGCGTGGGCTTTGCCAGCACAGGCGTTTCGACTTCGATGAAGCCGTTCTCGAAGTAGAAGTTGCGGATCACGTTGTACATTCTGCTTCTGAAGGCCAAAGTGTCCTGCATCATGGGCTTTCTGAGGTCCAGATACCTGTATTTGAGCCTCAGATCGCCTGAAACGTTGTCGTCGTCCTTGATATAGATGGGCGGCGTTTCGGATTCGGAATAGATGCTGAGCTCTTCAGCGATTATTTCGATAAATCCGGTCGCGAGCTCTTCGTTCTTCGATTCTCTTTCACAGACTGTGCCGGTGACACCTACGCAGTATTCGCTGCGAAGGCTGTTGGCTTTGTCTATTACATCCTGCGGCGTGCCGTTTCCGAAAACGACCTGTACTATGCCGCTGCGGTCCCTGATGTCTGCAAATACAAGGCCGCCGAGTCTTCTGCTCTTCGCGACCCAGCCGTTGACGCTGACCTTTTCGCCTATGTTTTCTTTCCTGAGCGTCCCGCAGTAATGCGTGCGCTTTATAAGTCTATCCATCATACTCTCCCGTGATCGTTTTGATCAGTTTATCCTTTTCGACCTGAGTCTGGGACGAATTCTTCATATCCCTGAGTGTTGCGACGCCTTTTGCCAGTTCCTCGTCCCCTATCACGACGACGTAGCGGGCTCCGATGCGGTCCGCGTACTTGAACTGGGCCTTAAGTCCTCTTTCCATAACGTCCATTATAACTCTGATCCCGGCTCCGCGCATCTGTTTTGTTAAGCTTAAAGCCGAAAGTTTTGCGCTTTCTCCGAGCGCGGCGATAAGCACGTCCGCCGAAGCGGGAGCTTTTCCTGCCTGACCGCACGCTTCCTGTATCAGAAGCAGCCTTTCGATACCCAGACCGAAACCGACTCCCGGAGTTTCCGGTCCGCCGAGCTCTTCTATGAGGTGGTCGTAGCGGCCGCCTCCGCATACCGTGGACTGCGAGCCGAGCTTGTCGGAGATGAATTCGAAAGCGGTCTTCGTGTAGTAATCAAGGCCTCTTACGATGTTCGGATCGACTTCGAACGCGACACCGCAGTTTTTGAGGAGGCCCTTAAGCTCTTCGAAGGCGTTTTTGCAGTCATCGCACAGGTAGTCTATCATGCGCGGAGCGCCTTTGGCGACGGCCTGGCACTGGGGGGTTTTGCAGTCCAGGATGCGCATGGGATTGCGTTCGAAGCGGCTCTTGCATGTGTCGCAAAGCTGTTCATAGCTGGGCTTCAAAAACTCCTGAAGAGCCTTCCTGTATTCCGCCCTGCACTTCGGGCAGCCAATGCTGTTTATGTGCAGCCTGGCGTCGTCTATGCCGAAAGACCTGAGGAAATCGTCCGCAAGCATTATGACTTCGGCGTCAGCAAGCATCTTGTCCGAACCGAATATTTCGATGCCGAACTGGTGGAACTCCCTCTGGCGGCCTTTCTGCATCTTCTCGTAGCGGTAGCACGGAGTGATGTAGTAATACTTGGCGGGCAGCCCGTCCGCATAGAGCTTGTTCTCGATGAAGGACCTTCCGACGCCTGCGGTGCCTTCCGGCTTTAGAGACAGGCTCCTTCCGGCTATCTCGAAGGTGTACATTTCCTTCTGGACGATGTCCGTAGTATCGCCTACTCCGCGCTGGAAGAGCTCCGTGTGCTCTATTATCGGAGTCCTGATCTCTGTAAAACCGTACTTTTCCGCGGTGGTCCTGAAAAGCTCTTCGGCCTTCTGCCATCTGTAAACTTCCGAAGGAAGTATGTCCTTTGTGCCTTTGGGAATGCTTATCATAAGCCTTTCACCTTTCTTTCTGTCATTTCATCTATTCTGTCGATGTAGATCTCGTAATTAGAGACGTTCGGGATGCGTTCCAGCCTGTCTTCCTCCGGGAAATAGACTTTGCTGATCCCGCCCGCGCCGAGGGCTATTATGCTCTGGTCTTCGTCCATTATCCTGATATTGTAGAGGCTTGCCGTGCCTTCTTTGCAGTATCCGACGTTTTCGAAATTTCCGGCCATGTGCTTCTGGCGGTAGAGATAATACGGTTCGTATCCGGCTTTCGCCAGCTTTGCGCTGCCGGCTTTGAGCATCTGTCTTACCGTCTCGGCCTGCCTGTACGAGTAATTCTTGTCCGCCTCTATGAGCTTTGAACCTTTTTTGACCGCAAGTGTATGGACTGTTATGTTTTCCGGTCCGAGGGCAATTATCCTGTCCAGGCTTTCTGAAAAGTCTTCCGGAGATTCTTCGGGAAGGCCCGCGATAAGGTCCATATTGATGCTGCTGATGCCGCACTCCTTTGCGAGAGCGAAGGCTTCCTCTATCTGAACGGGGCTGTGATGCCTTCCTATCAGCTTCAGCGTATCCTCTTTCATGGTCTGAGGGTTTATGCTTATACGGCCCGCACCGGCCGTTTTAAGCGATTTAAGCTTTCCGGCGGTAATTGTATCGGGACGGCCGCATTCGACCGTGTATTCGGCTGTTTTCGGCCTTAAAAAGGCATCTGAGACCCTTTGCGTCATTTTTGAGAACATCTCTTCTGTAAGAGACGTGGGAGTGCCTCCGCCGATGTATATCGACTCCGCATAGAGCCCTTTTCCGTCCATTATGCCGCGGACCGTATCGATCTCTTTATACAGCGCCTGCAGGTACTTTTCCGCTGCCTGCTCCGTGAACCTGTTTGAGGTGAAGGAGCAGTAGAGGCACCTTGTCGGGCAGAACGGAATACCCACGTAGAGTCCGACAGCATGGGGATCTTTGTCCCTGCCGGCGCGCTGCTGCACCTCGTAAGTTTTGCGCAGCAGCGAAGTCTTTTCCGGGCTTACGAGATAGTCCTCACGAAGCTTCTTTTCAGCAGCGTCCAGTATATCAGGGTCGGATGCGGAACCGCTCTTTCCGGCCAGCTGCGAAACGGTCTTAGCAAAAAGCTTTACCGGTCTGACGCCTGTGAGCG
>CAMYWZ010000209.1 GCA_947302945.1 uncultured Bacillota bacterium | reverse complement strand
GTCCAGGAGATTGCAGATGTGCCACGAGATGGCTTCGCCCTCGCGGTCGGGGTCTGTTGCGAGATAGACTTTTTCGCTCTCGTCGGCGGCGGCCTTAAGGTCCTTGATGAGCTGGGCCTTGCCGCGCACGTTTATGTATTCGGGCTCGAAATCATCCTCTATCTTAACTCCCATGCGGCTTTTGGGAAGGTCTCTTACGTGGCCTACGGAGGCCATCACCTTGTACCTGCTGCCGAGGAACTTGCCTATCGTCTTAGCTTTTGATGGTGACTCTACTATCACCAGTCTCTTTTTTGATGCCATGACCAACCTCACAAAAAATCAAATATGCTTATTATATTTATACTAAAGAAAGCTTTTGTCAAGACTCAAGCTTTAAACTTTTCGTTTTTATTTTGCGATATACAGCCTGCTGCCTTCGGTCCTGATAAAGCCCTTGAGCTCGAGAGCTGACGCGAGCAGGCTGCAGTTTCTAAGCGGCATGCCGGACTTTAAGGCTATCTCCTCCGCGCTGATGCCCGGTGCCTCCAGAACGCTTCCTATCACTATCTTTTCCTCGTCGGAAAAAGTCGCGATCATCCTGGCGATGCGCCCCTCGCCTATGCCAAGGAGGCTCTCCAGCCCTTCGAGCTGCATGATTGGAAAGGCTCCGTCCGCTATGAGTTTGTTGACACCTATGCTGTTGGGCTGGTCTATGTTTCCGGGCACGGCGAACACGTCCCGGCCCTGCTCGAGGGCGAGCCTTGCGGTTATCATGGAGCCGCTTTTAAGCGCGCCTTCCACCACTATGACGCTTTTGGAAAGGCCGCTTATGATGCGGTTTCTTTGAGGGAAATTGCTTTTATACCCTATGGTGCCGGGTTCATACTCCGAGAGCATGAGGCCGCTTTCCGCGATCTTAGCGTAGAGCTTTTCGTTTGAGGCGGGAAAGCAAATGTCCACGCCTGTACCGAAGACCGCTACCGTGCCCATGCCTTCTTTTATGCAGCCCCAGTGCGCCGCGGAATCTATGCCTTCTGCCATGCCGCTGATGACGGGGACTCCGCAGCGGGCTATGCGCCTTGCTATCGCCCCTGCGGCCCATCTGCCGTAGGGCGAGCTCCTCCGCGTGCCTACGACAGCTATGCCCGGGAACCTTATAAGACCGACGTCGCCTGCGTAGTAGAGCTTTTCAGGCGGGTCCGGTATACTTCTTAAGTGGGCGGGGTAATCCGCGTCGTCTATTCTGAGCACCCTTATATCCATTTTTCTCTCCTTCCCGCTACGAAAACAGCCCCTCGGGGAAGCGGTACTGCAGCGCTTCGAGCACGTGTTCCGCCTTAACGTCCGGGCATTCGTCTATATCCGCTATGGTGCGCGAGAGCCTGAGTATCCTGTGGTAGGACCTTGCAGACATATCCCAGCGCTCAAAGGCTTTTTGCAGTATCTCCCGGCCTTTGCCGTCGGGAACACACCACTTTTCGATCATCGATGGAGTGAGCTGAGAATTGCAATTTACCGCAAGCCCTTCATAGCGCTCTTCCTGCATCTTCCTTGCCCTGATGACGCCTTCTTTAAGATCCGCGGTGCTGCTTCCGGACGGTCTTTCCCCGGCGCTGATGTCCTTGTACACCACCCTGGACAGGCTTATCTGAAGGTCTATCCTGTCGAGGAAAGGGCCGGAGATCCTGCCGACGTAGCGCTTTCTGTCGCTTTCGGTGCAGGTGCAGGTCTTGACGGGGTCTCCCCAGTAGCCGCAGCGGCAGGGATTCATGGCTGCTACGAGCATGAAGCGTGCCGGGTATGTGAACCTTGCGTTCACGCGGTCTATGACCGCGTTGCCGTCCTCCATGGGCTGTCTTAGGGAATCGAGCGTCTTCGGCGCAAACTCCGGAAGCTCATCTAAAAACAGCACGCCTTTGTGGGCCAGCGATATCTCCCCGGGCCTCGGCCTTGTGCCTCCGCCTATCAGCGCTGCCTGCGAGATCGTGTGGTGAGGCGCTCTGAACGGGCGGCTCTTTATCAGCGGGAGGTCTCCCTTAAGAAGGCCGGCAACGCTGTAGATCTGGGTGACTTCCAGCTGCTCTTCGCGGCTCATGGCCGGAAGGAGCCCCGGAATGCGCTTTCCTATCATGGTCTTCCCTACGCCCGGAGGGCCTATCATGAGCATTCCGTGCATGCCGGCGGCTGCGATCTGAGCCGCCCTTTTGACGCTCTCCTGTCCTCTTATATCCAGAAGATCCAGGGAATCGCCGGGCTCGTCCGCCTTCTCCGGCGCCCTGCGGGGGCTTATCCGATCGAAGCCTGAAACGTGGTCTGCTACCTGCTTAAGGTGTCTTGCGGGGCAGATCTCTATCCCGTTTACAAGGGAGGCTTCGGCAAGGTTGGCCTCGGGGACTATGACAGTCTTCACGCAGTGCTTTTTCAGCCCCATGACCATAGGGAGCACGCCTTCGACGGGACATATGCGGCCGTCTAGGCTGAGCTCTCCCAGAAAAGCGCAGCTTCCGTCCGATATGTCCGGGCTGTTTTTATCCTGAGTGATAAACCCCAGGCACAGGAGCAGCCCTATCGCTATAGGAAGATCGTAGTGGCTGCCGTCCTTCTTTCTGTTGGCAGGCGTGAGGTTGACGGTTATGCGCTTGGGCGGAAAGCCGTAGCCGCAGTTTTCGAGGGCGGACCTTATCCTCTCCCTTGCCTCCTTTACGCTCTGGCTCCCAAGGCCCACCATGAAAAAACCGGGGAGATTGGTCTCCGCGTCCACCTCAGCCCAGGTGAGCTCTCCGTCCAGGCCGTAAAGACTTGAAGTAAGTACTCTTGAATACATTTTCCCTCCTTAAAAGGCGTTCTTAAGGTGCCTTCCGTAAAGGCCGCTGTCCGCCTTGATGATCTCCACTATGTCCATGCTCGGCTGAAAGCCGCTGAACCTGCGGTCTTTGAGCATGTAGACCTCCGCGCAGCGCCTGAGCTTTGCCTGCTTCCTTCTGTCCACGGCCTCGCAGGGCATGCCGAAGGCCGTGCTCCGTCTGGTCTTGACCTCCACGAAGGCCAGGAGCCTCTCCCCGGGGTGCACCGCGACTATATCTAT
>CAMYWZ010000208.1 GCA_947302945.1 uncultured Bacillota bacterium | reverse complement strand
TTGCAGGGCGAGCCTGCCTCTTCGATGAGCCGCTTGAGGCTCTCCATGTATTCGTCGCTGGGGACGGTGATGACGCATTTGTTCTCCTGGCCGAGGCTCTCGTTCTTGCTCTCGCCGAGCTTGTGGGCCGGCAGCAGGTTGACGAGGACGCCGTCGCCCAGGCTTTGCGCAAACTTGGCGGTGGCGATGAGGTTCTTCGGGTCGTCGTTGTAGCCGGGAAGGAGCGGGACGCGGATGATCACGGGGACTTTGAGGTCCTTTGCGATGTGGCGTATGTTCTCCAGGATGTAGGTGTTGGGCACGCCTGTGTACTTTTCGTGCAGGGTGTTGTCCATGTGCTTGACGTCCAGCAGGGCCAGGTCCACGTGCGGGTAGATCTTGTCCACGGCAGCGCGGCTTCCGAAGGAGCTGGTCTCGATGCAGGTGGAGATGCCCTCGGCGTGGGCCGCCGCCATGAGATTGGCGACGAAGTCCGGGTGAGCCAGGGGCTCGCCGCCGGAGACCGTCATGCCGCCGCCTGAGCCGTCGTAGAAGAGCTTGTCCTTCCTGACTTTATCGATTACTTCGCGGACCGTCATTTCCCTGCCGGCTATCTCGCGGGCTTCGTTGGGGCAGACTTTGACGCAGGCGCCGCAGTCCACGCATTTTTCGCGGTCCGTAAAGGCGATGTATTTTGTAGTGTCGCCGCTTTTGTAGGGGCCGATGGAGATGGCGCCCTTCGGGCAGGCTTTAAGGCAGGTGCCGCAGCCGGTGCACTTGCTGGAGTAGGTCATCAGCTGGGGCTTGGTGAGGTTGCTCTCCGGGTTTGCGCACCACAGGCAGCGCAGCGGGCAGCCCTTGACGAAGACCGTAGTGCGTATGCCCGGGCCGTCGTGTATGCTGTAAGTCTGGATGTTGAATACCGTTGCCTTTGCCTCGTAGTCGATGGGGGCGGCGGTGCTTTTCTGAGTATCTGTAGCCATTGAACGCTCCTTTTCGCGCGCGGATCTGCTTACCATTTGATTATACCATAAAAAGCGCCGGAAAATCATATCATTTGAGCAGAACCGTCACCCATCAATTTGTGTTGAGAGGGTTTCCGGAAAATGATAAAATGATAAAAAGAAGAGCGGCACTTTGGGGACGGTCCTTTTGGTGCCGGTAGGAGAAAACGATGGATATCAGCGAGTATTTCAGGATAGTCGACAAGTCCTACGGGACAGAAAACAACGAGACGATAGAGTCGGAGATCAGGAGGGCGTGCAGCCTTGCGAAGGAGAACGAGGGGGAGGGCAGCGCCATCTACGCCTCGATGCTCTCGGAGCTGGGCGGCTTTTACCGCGGGCTCACGCGCTACGACGAGTCGGTCGAGTGCTTCACGAAGGCGGCGGAGATACTGAAGGCCCTGCGCGGGCCCATGTCGCCGGACTACGCTACCTGCATCAACAACAGGGCGGGTTCGTACCGGCAGATGGGGCTTTTCAGCAAGGCCGAGGAGGGCTTTGATGAATGCCTTGCCATCTACGAAGCCACGGTCGGCAGGAAGCACATACTGTACTCGGCGGGGCTGAACAACTGCGCACTGGTGGCGCTGGACAAGGGCCAGACCGACAGGGCGGCGGCGCTGCTTTCCGAGGCGGAGGAGATCCTGCGGGACCTTCCGGACCATCAGGACGAGTACGCTACTTCGCTCGCGAACACCGCGGAGCTTTACCGCCAGCTCGGCCGATATGAAGACGCGGAAAAGAACCTGCTCGAGGCAAAAGACGTCTACGAGAACCGCCTGCACGACACGTTCACGCCGCACTACCACGCCATACTCAACAGCCTGGGGCTCGTTTGCATGGCGACAGGCCGCAAATCCGAGGCCGCGGAATGGTTCCGCCAGTCCCTGATCTACTGCGAGCGCTACTACAACAAGGAGCACCGCGAATATAAAGCAACAGAACGCAACCTCGCGCAGGCGGAGGAGGAGAGTTGATATGAAAGGTCTTGAACTTGCAGAGAGATACTGGGAGGAGGTCGGGAGGCCGGCTTTCGAGAAGGAGTGCCCGAAGGTGCTGGAGCGCGCCGCTGTCGGCCTTGTGGGCGAAGGCTCAGAGTGCTTCGGATTTGACGACCAGTATTCAAGAGATCACGACTGGGGGCCGGGCTTCTGCGTGTGGCTCTCAGACGAGGACTATAAAGAGTTTGGCGAAAAGGCAGCGGCGGTGTACGTTTCGCTGCCGGAGGAATTTCTGGGCTTTAAGAGGCTGAACGCCGGCGAGATGAGCAGCGGCCGGGTAGGGGTCATGAGCAGCGGGAGCTTCTACGCCCGCTACACGGGCTTCGACAGGGTGCCGCAGAACATATTCGAGTGGCGCTGCGCGCCGGAGAAGGGCCTTGCGGTGGTCACGAACGGCAGGCTCTTTGAGGACCGCTGCGGAGAGTTCCGCGCGGTCAGGGACGGCCTGCTGGCCTACTACCCGGAGGACCTGCGCAAAAAGAAGCTCGCGATGCGCTGCGCTCTGGCGGCGCAGGCCGGCCAGTACAACTACAGCCGCTGCGCCCGCAGAGGCGAGGACGTCGCGGCCTTCCTGGCCCTGGCCGAGTTCGTGGACAACGTGCAGGCTATCGCCTTCCTGCTCAACAAGCGCTACAGGCCCTTCTACAAGTGGGCTCACCGCGCTCTTGCGGACCTTCCGGTCCTCGGAGCCGCGCTCGCCCCGCAGATCCGCACCCTCACCCTTGGCACCTCCCCGGATGACCCTGCCCGCCTCCTGGACGTCTACGAAAAGGTAGACCTCATCGAGAGCATCAGCCAGTGCGTCATCGCGGAGCTTAAGGCCGAAGGCCTCTCGCACGCCGATTCGGACTTCCTGCTGCACCACGGCGAGGTCATCCAGTACAACATAGAGGACCCGCAGCTGCGCAGCATGCACCTCATGGCAGAGTAGCCTCCAAACACCCTTTAGAAGCCCAAAAACCGGCTGTTTCAGCCGGTTTTTCAGTGCTTTCGATAAATTATGCCTCGAGCTCTCCTTCGTGCTCCAAACAGGCGATTTTAGTGTCCGTCGACCCTTCTCAGGAAGAAGTATATCCTGCCGCCGA
>CAMYWZ010000207.1 GCA_947302945.1 uncultured Bacillota bacterium | reverse complement strand
GAAGCGCTTCGTCATGCCTTCGGTCTGCCCGGTCTGCGGAGCCCCCGCCGAAAGGGAGGACATGGGCGCGCATCTTCACTGCACCGGCAGCGCCTGCCCCGCAAAGGATTCCCGCTCCATAGCGTACTTCGCGTCCAAGGACGCCATGAACATGGAAGGCTTCGGGCCCGCCGCCGTGGAAGCCCTCATTTCAGAAGGCTACATCAGGAGGATACCGGATATCTTCAGGCTGAAGGAGCACCGGGAGCGCCTCATAGAAGAGGGCCTCGTGGGCAGGGAGAAGGCCGTGGACAACATGCTCTCGGCCATCGAAAAGACCAAGGACAACGACATAGACAGGCTCATCACCGGGCTTGGTATACGCAACGTGGGCAAGCAGTCGGCCAAGGTGCTGGCGGCGAAATACCCGGACATGCAGGCCGTCATGGACGCTTCGCTCCTTGATCTTATGACCCTTCCCGACTTCGGCGGTGTCGTTGCAGGCGACATCTGCGACTTCTTCGCGAAGCCCGAAAACCGCGCCATGATCGAAGAGCTGGCAAGCCTGGGCGTCAACATGAAGTCCAAAGCCTCCGAGAGCAAAAAGGACGACCGCTTCGCGGGCAAGACCTTCGTTCTGACAGGCACTCTCCCGACCATGACGCGCGACGAAGCCTCCGCTCTCATCGAGAGCTACGGCGGCAAGTGCTCCGGCAGCGTCTCCAAAAAGACCAGTTACGTCCTCGCAGGCGAAGCCGCAGGCAGCAAACTCACCAAAGCTCAGGAGCTCGGCATTCCCGTCATCTCGGAGGAAGACCTGCTCAGAATGACGGAGTAGAGACAGAGGGGCCTGCCTCCTTTTGGCTCTTGAAACCGGCGGGGCGTTCTAGTATAATATTAAGGCAAAATATAAGCGGTCATTTCGCGCCGGCCCGAAGCCGGGCTTCCGCGCAATAGGAATCTGCGAACCATGTCAGGTCCGGAAGGAAGCAGCAATAAGTGGAACCTCCTATGTGCCGCGGGCAGAGCTCGGCTTCGGACCGGCGCGTTTTATCAGAGAACGGAGACTGTCATGTATCAGGCGCTTTACAGGGCCTTCAGGCCCGAGACCTTCGGCCAGCTGATAGGTCAGGAGCACATCGTAAGGATACTCAAGAACCAGATAGCAACTGGCACGGTGGGCCATGCCTACCTATTCTGCGGCACACGCGGAACCGGCAAGACCACTACCGCAAGGCTGCTCGCTAAAGCCTTGAACTGCACGTCCGAAGGGGAAAAGCCCTGCGGACAGTGCGATGCCTGCAAAGCCATAGCCGCCGGTACCTTCATGGACGTCGTGGAGATGGATGCCGCGTCCAACAACTCCGTGGACGACATCCGCACGCTCAGGGAAGAGGTCAACTTCCCGCCCGTAGCGGGCCGCACCAAGGTCTACATCATAGACGAAGTCCACATGCTCTCCACTCAGGCCTTCAACGCCTTCCTCAAGACGCTGGAGGAACCGCCGGCCAGCACCGTTTTCATACTCTGCACCACAGACCCCAACAAGCTTCCCGCCACCATCCTCTCGCGCTGCATCAGGCTGGATTTCAAGCGCGTTCCGGAGGAGCAGATCAGGGCGCTGTTCGCGCGCGTCTGCAGGGAAGTAGGCGTGCAGGCGGACCCGGACGCTCTGTCGCTGCTCGCGGGCTGCGCGGACGGCTCGGTAAGGGACGGCCTGTCGCTTCTGGACCGCTGCATAAGCGCCGGAAACCGCCTCACCAGAAACGACGTCCTATTCCTTCTGGGCATGGCAGGCTCGGAAGTCTTCATAAAGATCACGGACATGCTTCTGGCAAAGGACGCGGCCGGGGCGCTGGCAGCGTTCTCACAGGTCATGGCTGAGGGCAAGGAGCCCCTTCAGTTCACAAGGGACTGGGTGGAGCACTTCAGGAACCTCATGATGATACGCTACACCGAAAGGCCTCAGGACATACTGGGCCTCTCGCTGGAAAACATAGAAAGGCTCAAGGATCAGGCAGGCAGGGCCGGCATGGACTTCGTCTCGGCCTGCATCAGGAAGCTTTCGCAGACCCTGGCGGACGCCCGCTGGTCGGCAAAGCCCCGCATCCTTGTTGAGCTGGCGATAATCGAGATGTGCAGATAGATGGAAGAAAAAACAGTAAAAGTATTCTACTTCACCGGCCTTCTGGGCTCGGGCAAAACCACATTCATAGACAAGACCATTCAGGACCTGGACCCGTCTCTTAAGTCTGTTGTCGTTTGCGTGGAAGTGGGGGACGAGGACTTTTCCGAAGGCGTCTCTGTCGAGTACGCCGGCAAGCTCTCGTGGGAGCTCTTCGAGCGCGTGCAGGACAAGTACAGTCCGGACGTGGTCTTCATAGAGGACGACGGCCAGAACCGCCCCGACATCCGGGCTCTTCTCAAGATGCTCCCGGAAAGCTGGGGGCTGTTTCAGGTCGTGTGCATGGTCAATGCCGCAAGCTTCGAGCACTTCATAAACACCGCTCCAAACCAGGTCATGGAGAAGATCATGGTGGCCTCCATGGTCATCATGAACCGCTGCACGGACCAGATCGCGGAATACCTCAGGGAGCAGTCGCTGCGCATGGTAAACCGCAATGCGGAGTTCTGGCTGGAGTTTACCGACGGCCACGTGGAGAACTACATTCGCGAAGGCGAATCCTACTTCGACCTCTCCGGGGACCTCATCGATGTAAGCCCGGACGAGTTCGCCATCTGGTACACAGAAGCCCTGGACTATCCGGACCGCTTCGAAGGCATCACCGTTACCTTAAGGCTCATGGTGGATCACGACCAGGACACTCCCGAGTACGACGTCGCCGGCCTGTGGCTCATGACCTGCTGCGAAGCAGACGTGTCCTTCTACCCCGTGGCCTGCAAAAAAGGCATGCTCAAGGAATATAAAACAGAGGACCTTGTCGAACTGACAGCCATCGTACGCCGCACCGAATGGGACAGGTACGAAGGCGAAGGCCCCCTGCTCGAGATAATAGACGCTGCTAAAATAGACAGTCCGGAGCCGATGTAAGGCTCCGGACTTTTATGTGATTATACTGGTTGAAAACTGTCACCTTGTGGACTTCTTCAGGC
>CAMYWZ010000206.1 GCA_947302945.1 uncultured Bacillota bacterium | reverse complement strand
GGTACGGGAGCTGGTCGCCGTTGTCAGCCTTGCCCCAGTAGCCTTCCCATCTTTCGTAGGAGACGCTGGTGTCAGGAACGTATCCCTTGAACTTGAACGGGCCGGTTCCGCAGGGGCTGTAGAAGTTTGCATCCTCGCCTACCTTCTCGTAGTAAGCCTTGGAGCACATTCTCAGGTTGAGGCCGTTCTCATAGTCGATGTACTTCTGGTCGAACACGATGTTGACGGTGTAGTCATCGACTTTGACTGCCTTCGGGGAGTGAGCTCTGCTGAGGATCTTGTTCTTGTTAGCGACTTCATAGTTCCATACGACTACGTCCGCGTTGAAGTCGGAACCGTCGTGGAACTTGACGCCCTGCCTGAGCTTGCAGGTTACTGTCTTGCCGTCGTCGCTGAGCTTGTACTCTGTGCAGAGGACGCACTTGACGCTGTTGTCAAGAGAGTCGATCCATACAAGGCCCTCGTAGCAGGGATCAGCGAACTGGGCAGCTACGTTGTAAGTGATGGGCAGAAGACCCGCGCACTTAGCAGTGGTGATTACCCTGTAAGCTCCGCCGTACTTGTCTACTGCCGGTGCGGCGTTGTTTCCGCCGGTGTTGGTCTGAGCGCCGTTATTGTTGTTTCCGCCGTTGTTGCAAGCAGCGAGCGAGAACACCATAGCAAGCACGATCAGAAGTGCAATTATTCTTTTTGCCATTTAGTTTTCCTCCTATTGTTGAACTATAAGCAATATTAACCGGGCACAGAATTGTGCTCCGGAAAGCACCTTATTTGTTGAAGCAGGCTACCATGTGGCCGTCTCCGCGGTCTGTGGCGGACGGGCACTCGAGCTTGCACTGCTCCGTTGCGTATATGCACCTTCCGCTGAACGGGCAGCCCTTTGCCCTCTTGATGACGCTGGGGACTTCGCCCTGCAGCTCTATGAAGGTACGCTTCTTCTCTATGATAGGATCCGCGATAGGAACTGCCGACAGCAGAGCCTGTGTATAGGGATGGATAGGATTCCTGTAAAGGTCTTCGCTGGAGGCGACTTCCATTACCCTTCCCAGATACATTACGAGTATCCTGTCGGAAATATGCTTTACGACTGCCAGGTCGTGAGCGATGAACAGGTAGGCAAGACCCATCTTGGACTGCAGGTCCTCGAGAAGGTTGATGA
The DNA here is from genome assembly GCA_947302945.1 of uncultured Bacillota bacterium. Lineage (GTDB taxonomy): Bacteria > Bacillota > Clostridia > Peptostreptococcales > Anaerovoracaceae > RUG13409. Next base: position 1,967 of record CAMYWZ010000206.1, on the reverse strand, counting down.
CCTGGGCTTGAATTGATACGTCCAGAGCGGAGATGGGCTCGTCCAGAAGCAGTATGGCAGGATCTGACGCGAGGGCTCTTGCCACGCCTATCCTCTGGCGCTGTCCGCCGGAAAAGCTGTGGGGGAAGCGGTCCCTCATGAGAGGATCCAGGCCTACCAGGGTGAACAGCTCGTCTACGCGGTCGCTCATCTCGGCGGGGTTGTCGTAGATGTTGTGGATGATCATGGGCTCGGATACTGAATCGCCCGCGGTCTTTCTGGGATCCAGCGAGGATGAAGGATCCTGGAAGACCATGGCCATGTTCTTTCTGAACGGGACGAGCTCCTTGGGCTTCATCCTGGCAATGTCGGTGCCGAAGATCTTTATCTCGCCTTTGTCGGGCTCGTACATCCTCATGATGGTCCTGGCAAGGGTGGTCTTTCCGCAGCCGGACTCGCCTACGATGCCGAGGGTCTCGCCTTTTCTTACCGAGAAGGAAATGTCCTCGATGGCGTTGAATTCGGCGACCTTCTTCTTCATGACGCCCTTGTAGAGGGTGAAGCTCTTGGTGACGTCCTTTACTTCTATGCAGACGGTATCCTCTATCCTCTTCGGAGGACGGGTAGCGCTCTGCGCGACGTCGTACTGCCTTACCTTATCGATGAACTCCTGCTTGGAAAGATGGCAGGCTATGAAATGGCCCTCGCCTTCGTCGATCTGCTTGAGCTCCGGCTTGAGCTGCTCCTTGCATTTATCGTCCCTGAACTGGCATCTGGGATAGAAAGCGCAGTAGGTAGGCCTGTTTGCGGGCGAAGGAGGAAGACCTTCGATAGGCACCAGGACTCTGTCTATAGGATCGTCCAGACGCGGGATGGCCTTAAGGAGGCTCTTGGTGTAAGGATGATAAGAGCGGTGGAATATGGAGACCGCATCGCCGTACTCGACGATGTTGCCTGCATACATTACGTAAATGCGCTCCGCGTATCTGGCTACGATACCGAGGTTGTGAGTTACTATGACTACAGAAATGCCTGTGGTTTCGGACAGTTCCTTGATCATCTCAAGGAGGAGAGCCTGGGTGGTAACGTCCAGAGCGGTGGTTGCTTCGTCTGCGATAAGGACGTCCGGTTGGGCAGCAAGGACCATGGCTATCATGATCCTTTGGCGCATACCGCCGGAAAACTGCATCGGGTACTCGTTGTAGCGGTCCGCGGCATCGGGGATCTTTACCATTTCCATCATCTCGATGGCTCTGGCTTTGCCTTCCGCCTTGGAGAGGTGCAGATGCTCGGAGATGGACTCTCTGATCTGCTCGCCTACGGGCATGACCGGATTAAGCGAGGTCATGGGCTCCTGGAAGATCATTCCTATGCGGCCGCCTCTGACCTGGCGCATGGCGTTGCTGTCAGCCTTGTACTCCAGAAGGTTCTTTCCGTTGTTGTCCAGCGTGACTACGCCTTCCTTGACCTTGCCGTTGCCCGGGAGCAGCTGCAGGGACGAAAGCATGGTTATGGACTTTCCGGATCCGGACTCGCCTACGAGGCCGATTATCTCTCCGCGCCTGAGCTGGATGGATACTCCGTCCAGAACGCGTATGTCTTTCTTGTCGCTGTTTCTGAAATCTGTTTTGATGCCTTCGATATTCAGAAGGGTATCAGCAAGCTCGTCCTGTTTTTTATTAGATAACAAACCCATGATCAGCCCTCCTTAGGATTCTCCGGAAAGTCTCGGGTCCATAGCGTCGCGGAGGCCGTCGCCTATCATGTTGAGGCAGATTACCAGGACCGCTACGCATATACCGGGAACTATTGAAATATACGGATTGTCGAGCAGGTAGCCTCTTCCCTGGGATACCATGGAGCCCCAGGAAGGAGTCGGGATCGAGATACCTACGCCGAGGAAGGAAAGGCTTGCCTCGGAAAGTATCGTACCGCCGACGTTACCCATCATCATGACGATGTTAGGCGACATGATGTTGGGGAGTATA
>CAMYWZ010000205.1 GCA_947302945.1 uncultured Bacillota bacterium | reverse complement strand
GGAGAAGCTCGTTACAGAGCTCGCTACGCTGATAACCGACCGTATGGTCAAGAAGATCACTAAAAAGATCAACAACCGCGACCCCGAATACTGGATGCTGGACATGATCCTGAATAAGGAACAGGTCAAGTTCCTTCTCAGCTTTAAGAAAACGCGCGTTCCTTACACCGTTGCCGAGCTTGCTCAGATGAACGGCATGAGCCTTGCCGACACCCAGAAGATGGTCGAAGATCTTCGCTGGATAGGCATCATAGAGCAGAACAGGGCGAAAACTCCCGACAAGCATCTGCAGTACGAGCTCCCGATATTCGTGCCGGGCTCCGCGGAATTCATGATGATGCAGGATCCTCTCACCGAAAAGTTCCCGCAGCTTGCCACGTTCTTCAACCTCATGACGCAGCTTCCGCTCGGCGGCATCACACAGCTGGTTCCTCCCGGAGGAGCCGGAATAGGCATGCACGTCATACCGGTCGAGAAGGCCATAGAGCTCGAAAATCAGTCCGTCCCCGTAGAGCACCTCTCCCGCTGGATAGACATGTACGACAAGTACGGAGTAGGGCAGTGCTCCTGCAGAAAGCAGCAGAAGATGAGGGGCGAAGGCTCCGGCGAGATATGCGGAGAGTTCTGCATAGCCATGGGCGACATGGCCGAATACATGGACGACCGCGGCATAGGACGCTACATCACCAAAGAAGAAGTTTACGAGATACTCGAAAGGGCGGAGCGCCACGGCTACGTCCACCAGATAACCAATATAGACGGCGAAGGCAAGATAGTCGCTATCTGTAACTGCGCGCCCGGAGTGTGCAACGCTCTCAGGACTTCGCAGCTATACAACACTCCGAACCTTTCGGCTTCGGCTTACAGGGCCAAGGTCGAGAAGGAAAAGTGCGTTGCGTGCGGCAAGTGCGTGGAAGTCTGCCCGGTCGGAGCCGCAAAGCTGGGCCAGAAGCTGTGCAAGAAGGACGGCACTGAAGTAACTTACCCGAAGACCGAGCTCCCCGACGCTAAGAGCTGGCCGGCGGAGAAGTGGAACTACAACTACAGGGACGACGCAAAGATCAACTGCTACGATACAGGTACGGCGCCGTGCAAGACGGCCTGCCCGGTGCACCTTTCCGTTCAGGGCTACATCAAGATGGCCTCGGAAGGGCGCTACGAGGATGCTCTCAAGCTCATAAAACAGGACAATCCTTTCCCGATGGTCTGCGGAGACGTCTGCAACCGCCGCTGCGAGGATGCCTGCACCAGAGGCACTGTGGACAAGCCTCTTGCTATAGACGAGATCAAGAAATTCATAGCTTCCCAGGATCTTAAGGCAGAAAAACGCTACGTTCCTCTCTGCGAAAAGCACGACGGAGGCATGTGGGGCGACGAGTTCAAGGTCGCCGTCATAGGCGGAGGCCCTGCAGGTCTTTCCGCGGCTTACTTCCTGCGCAGGGACGGTTATCCGGTAACTGTGTTCGAGAAGGAAAAGCTGCCCGGAGGCATGCTTATCAACGGCATTCCGACATTCAGGCTTGAAAAGGATATAATAGCCGCCGAGATCGATACCATAAAGGACATGGGCGTCGAGATCAGGTGCGGAGTTGAAGTAGGTAAAGACGTCACCATACAGCAGCTGAGGGATCAGGGCTACAAGGCATTCTTCGTGGCCATAGGCCTTCAGAGCGGCGGATCTCTGGGAGTTCCAGGAGACGATGCCAAGGGCGTCATGGCCGGCATAGACTTCATGAGGACCGTGAACGGCGGAAAGAAAGACAGCCTCGGAAAGCTCGGCAGAGTAGTCGTCATAGGCGGCGGAAACATAGGCGCGGATGTGGCCCGCACGGCTTTAAGATGCGGCGCTGAAAGCGTAGATCTGTACTGCCTCGAAGGCTACGAAGAGATGCCCATGGGCATCGAAGACCGCACCGAGTGCGAAGAGGAGAGCATAGGCATCCACGCAGGCTGGGGCCAGACGGAAGTCCTCGCCGAAGGCGGAAAAGCCGCAGGCGTAAACTTCAGGAAGTGCCTGTCGGTGCGCAACGCGGAAGGCCGCTTCGCACCCACGTTCGACGATGCCCGGACCGAAAAAGCGGAATGCGATACAGTCCTTTACTGCATAGGCCAGAGGCCCTTCTGGGGCGGCCTTCTCGAAGGCACGAAGGTCGAACTCAGCCCGAACGGCATCGCTAAGGCAGACGCTCTTACCCGTCAGACCGCGGAACCGGACATCTTCATCGGCGGTGACATTTACACAGGCCAGAAGTTCGCGATAGATGCAATAGCAGGCGGCCGCGAGGGCGCCGTGTCCATCAACCGCTTCGTCCACCCCGGAAACAGGCTCGATCGTGCAAGAGACAAGCGCGAATTCATAGAGCTCAACACGGAGGACATAGCCGATCCCAGGAAGATGGAAAAGTTCAGCGCCGAAGGGCGCCAGGTGCCCGGAAAGAAGCCCGGAGAAGCCTGCAGGACCTTCGAGGACCTGCGACTGTGCCTTACCGAAGAGCAGATCAAGGCGGAAGCCGCAAGGTGCCTCGGCTGCGGAGCAACTACCGTGGACGAGAACCGCTGCATAGGCTGCGGCCTTTGCACAACCAAGTGCGAATTCGACGCCATCCACCTGCACAGGACTCATCCGGAAGCCAGCACCATGTGGAAGTCGGAAGACAAGGTAAAGGCTCTTCTGCCTTACGTCAGCAAGCGCGCCGGCAAGATACTCATCAACAAGATCAAAGGCAAGGATAAATAACAAAATCATTATTATGTCAACTATCGATATAATAGATGTAAAAGCAGGGATAGAAGAGGAAAACGAGGGGTACGTCCGGCAGGTCCGGGCGTTCCTTTCGGATAAGGACGCTGTCTTCATAAACGTCATGGCTTCGCCTGGCGCTGGCAAGACTACGCTTCTTTGCAGGCTCATCGAAAGTCTTAAAGAAGAGTTCGATATAGCCGTCATTGAAGCCGACGTGGATTCGGACGTCGACGCAAAGGCGGTTTTAGCCTGCGGTGCGAAGGCCGTCCAGATCCATACAGGCGGTTCATGCCATATGGACGCGCGCATGACGCTTTCGGGGCTCAAAGCCCTTGAAAAGGCCGGCTTTTTTGACAGCCGCAGCCGAAAAAAACTTATTTTTCTCGAAAACATTGGCAACCTGGTCTGCCCGGCAGAATTCGATA
>CAMYWZ010000204.1 GCA_947302945.1 uncultured Bacillota bacterium | reverse complement strand
CGACGTCAACCCCAACATAGGCCACGAGATACTCAACCTCAACAACTTCCCCGCTCCGAAGAGCAAAAAGAAGGTCGTTGTCGTAGGCGGAGGCCCCGCAGGCATGAAGGCTGCCATCACAGCCGCCGAAAGAGGCCACAAAGTCACTCTGATGGAGAAAGAGAACGTGCTCGGCGGCACAGTCAACTACCTTGATCACGACTGCCACAAGGGCGACCTGATCAAGTTCAAGGAATACCTCATCAGAAGGACTTACGAGACAGGCGTGGACGTAATGCTGAACACCGAAGTCACGGCAGACCTCCTCACGGCTGTAAAACCCGATTACGTCATCTGCGCCGTGGGCAGCGAACCGGTCATTCCGCCCATCCCGGGCCTTAAGGAAAACTCCATGACCGCAAAGCAGCTCTACACCTACAAAGGCAAGATCGGAGACAGAGTCGTCATCATCGGCGGCGGCCTTTCCGGCGCCGAGATGGGTCTTTCCTACGCTGAAGAAGGCCACCACGTCACCGTAATAGAGATGATGGACAAGATCGCTGTCCAGGCCAACCACATCCACGGCCCCGCCATCGCCGAGACCATGGAAAGGCTCAAGGACAACATCACCTGCCTCACCAACACCAAGTGCACGGCTGTAAAGCCCGGTGCAGTCGAAGTCATCGACAAGGACGGCAAGCCGGCCGTCATCGAAGGCGACTTCATCATCAACTGCCTCGGCCAGAGGCCCCGCTACAAGCTCGCTGAAGAACTCCGCAAGGCAGACGTCCCGATGTTCGAGACCGTCGGCGACTGCTACGAACTGGCACAGGTCCGCGGAGCCATCCAGAGCGGCTACTTCAGGGCGCTGGACATCAGATAACAGCAAAGGCGGTAAACCATGGGCAAATACATTCTCAAAAGACTGCTGATGCTCATCTTCGTAATAATAGGCGTGGTCATACTCGTGTTCACGCTCCTGTACTTTACGAAGGGCGATCCGGCACGGCAGATCCTCGGTCCCACGGCTGACGACGAGGCGGTGGCGCTGCTCAGGGAGGAGATGGGTCTGAACGACGGCTACTTCATAAGACTCGGCCGCTACCTTTACAACCTGTTCTTCAAATTCGACCTGGGCACGTCTTACCGAAACCACTATCCTGTGATGCAGTCTATACTGTCCCGATTCCCGATAACCATAAAGATAGGAGGGCTGGGACTCATAGTATCGATAATCATCGGTGTTCTGGCCGGCATCGTGTCCGCTGTAAAGCAGTACACGCTGCTGGATCAGGTATGCAATTTCTTCGCGGTAATAGGCGCGTCGATGCCCCAGTTCTGGTTCGGACTGGAGCTGTCGCTGCTGTTCGCCTTGAAGTGGAAACTGCTTCCAGCAACGGGCTATACGACGCCGGCGCAGCTGATACTGCCGGTGTTCACCCTCGGACTTGCAGGCGCCGCGAACTTCTTCAGGATCAGCCGTTCCTCAGTCCTTGAGGTAATAAGGATGGACTACATAAGGACGGCACGCAGCAAAGGCCAGTCCGAGTTCAAGGTCATCATGCACCACGCTCTTAAGAACGCCCTCATCCCCATCATCACGACGATAGGCGGAAGGCTCGGCGTGGTAATGGCCGGTTCGGTCCTGATCGAAAGCATATTCGCCATCCCCGGTCTTGGAAGCTACATGCTTTCAGCCATTTACAACAGAGACTACCCGATCATCCAGGGCGGCGTACTCATCCTTGCGGTATTCATTTCGATAATAATGCTGATCACGGATATCATCTACGCCTTCGTGGATCCCAGGATCAAGTCCAAGTTCAAGAACCAGAAGTAGGAACGGAGGTATAAAAAGATGAGAAAAAAAGCTCCGGTGACTACACTGAGAAATGAAACAAGATTCCACGAAACGTGGAGGAGGCTGTGCAAGAGCAAGCTCGCCGTGTTCGGACTGATCTTCATGGTATTCATCGTTCTGGTAGCGATATTCGCGAACTTCCTTGCTCCCTACGGCCCCGACGATCAGGATTTCTCCAGGATGCTCGTATCGCCGTGCAAGGAGTTCCCCCTCGGCACCGACGACTTCGGCCGCGATATCCTGAGCAGGATGATGTACGGCGCAAGGGTCTCCCTGCTCACCGCTCTGGTGGCTACAACGATGGCTGTCCTGGTGGGCGCCACTTTAGGCCTTATCGCAGGCTACTACGGAGGCAAGCTTGAGAACGTGATAATGCGTCTGTTCGACATCATAGGCGCAATACCCAACATACTGCTTGCCATAGCGATAGCCTCGACGCTTGGCGGAGGAATGATGGGCATGTTCATCGCCATCTCCGTCGGCGGCATGGGCTCTTTCGCACGAATGACGCGTGCCACAGTTCTCTCGGAACGTGACAAGGAATACGTGGAAGCCGCAAGGTCCAACAACGCCAGCGACCTCCGTATACTCCTCAAGTACATACTTCCCAACGTATCCGCGCCGCTGATCGTAGGCATCACCCAGAGCCTCGCGGCCGGTATTCTCGCAGCCTCAACGCTCAGCTACATTGGCCTCGGCGTCGTTCCTCCCACACCGGAATGGGGCGCGCTGCTGTCGATAGGCAGAAGCTACATCAGGGATTATCCGTATCTGGTAACTGCCCCCGGCATAGTCATCATGCTTACGGTATTCTCGCTATTCTGCCTGGGCGACGGACTCAGGGACGCTCTCGATCCCAGACTCAGAGGGAGGTAGACGGCAAGGGCAAAAGATATAGCTCTTTCTGTAAAAGACCTTTCGGTCGAATACGATACAGACACAGGAACGGTCTACGCCGTAAACCACGTCAGCTTTGACGTGGAAAGAGGCCAGACTCTCGGCCTTGTAGGCGAGACCGGCGCCGGAAAGACCTCCATCGCCCTCGCGATCATGCAGCTTCTTCCTGTCCCCCCTGCCGTCATACCCAACGGAGAGATAATCTTCGACGGCATAGACCTGATAAAGCAGAACAAGAAGCAGCTCAGGTCCATACGCGGCAACCAGATCTCTATGATATTCCAGGATCCTATGACCGCGCTCAACCCCGTAGACACTGTCGGAGAGCAGATCCTCGAAGTCATAAGGCTGCACGAAAAGTGCTCTATGATAGAAGCCAAGGAAAAAGCCGAAGCAGCTCTGGAGCTCGTAGGCATACCCAAGGAGCGCTA
>CAMYWZ010000203.1 GCA_947302945.1 uncultured Bacillota bacterium | reverse complement strand
TCAACATCTCGCCCAACGCGGCCCCGCCGGTGTGCCGGATAATGGACTACGGCAAGTACCGCTACGACCAGCAGAAGAGGGAAAAGGAAGCCAGAAAGAAGCAGAAGACCACGGAAGTCAAGGAGATGCGTCTGGGAATATTCACCGAGGAGCACGATCTGGACACCAAGGCCAAGCTGGTAGCCAAGTTCCTGGCCGGAGGCGACAAGGTCAAGATAAGCATGCGCTTCCGCGGCAGAGAGATGGGATACGTAAACAAAGGCAGAGAGACCATGCTGGACTTCTGCGCCATGGTAAAGGACTACGGCAACATAGAAAAACAGCCCATCCTCGAAGGCCGCAACATGTCCATGGTCATAGCGCCCAAATCCGAGAAGGAAAAGCAGAAGATGGCCAAGGCCGCCAAGCAGGCGGCGGAGCAGGCAGCAAAGGCGGCGGAGACCGCGGCTGCACCTAAAGAGTCTGAAGAATAATTAAACATAGAAAGGAAAACTAAAATGGCTAAAGGCGGAAAGATGAAGTCCCACAGAGGGGCCATGAAGAGATTCAAGCTTACAGGAACCGGCAAGGTAAAGAGAAATAAGGCTTACAAGAGCCACATCCTTACAAAGAAGACTCCGAAGAGAAAGAGGGGCCTCAGGAAGTCCACTATCCTGACCCATGCGGATCAGAAGAGGATCAAGAGCGTACTCATCGGAAAGTAGGAGGTAGAGAACAATGGCAAGAGTTAAGGGCGGCGTAAACGCCAAGAAAAGACATAAGAAGGTACTGAAGGCAGCGAAGGGATTCTATCTTTCCCGCCACACCACGTTCAAGGCAGCTAATCCTGCCGTAATGAGAGCTCTGCGCTCCGCTCAGATGGGCCGCAAGCTCCGCAAGAGAGAGTACAGAAAGCTCTGGATCACCCGCATCAACGCAGCTGCAAGGCTCAACGACATCTCCTACAGCAGGCTGATGGACGGCCTTAAGAAGGCCGGCGTAGAGCTCAACAGGAAGATGCTCTCCGAGATCGCCATCCACGATCCCGCAGGCTTCACCAAGCTCGTCGACACCGCAAAGGCAGCGCTGAAGTAAGCACCGCAGGGACGGTCCTTTTGGTGCCGAACCGGACAAGACACTGACGGAGGTCATTCAGGCCTCCGTTTTTGTGTGCCTGCTCGTTGACCGCGGCGGGGGCCGTATGGTATTATTAAATGTCAGAATACGCATTCTATTCACCCTGAAAGGAGACCATATGAAGTTCGAAAGAGTCGAGAGGATGAGGCCCAGATACCTCGTCGATCACTATCCCATCTGCATCGAAAAGTACAGGATCTACGCGGACGTCGTGGAGAAGAACAAGCACGACGCTCCCATAGTCCAGCGCGGCAAGATACTCAAGGCCTGGACGGAGCGCATGCCTATCGCCATAGCCGAAGACGAGCTGATCGTAGGCATAGGCGCGTCAAAGCCCATGGGGCTCGAGATCGACCCCAACTACGGCATCTGGAGCCAGGACGAGATCGACTCTCTCGTGGAGGACGGCTTCCTGATGACCGAAGAGGATCAGAGGGACCTTCAGGAACTCAACAAGACTCACAACCCCGCCACCCAGATGGGCATGCAGGGCGACATATACTACGAGCAGGCAGACGAGCACATCATAAGGCTGCTGCAGGAAGGCCTGGTGCTCCCGCCCTGGAAGGCAAAGGCCGAGGGCAGGGGAGTCGGCGGCGGCTACGCCCAGAGCGGTCTGGGCCTCGGGCCCTCGCTGGTGCTGCTGTGCGTGGACTACGAGAAGATACTCAAAAACGGCACGCTGGCTCTGATCGACCAGGCAAAAAAGCTTCAGTCCCAGCTTAAGTTCTTCGATTCGGAAAGCATTGAAAAATTCAGGTATTATCAGGGCGTCATCTACGCCTTCGAGGCAATAAACACGCTGGCGGAGCGCTACTCCAAGCTGGCTGCCGAGATGGCTGAAAAAGAAGCCGACCCGAAGAGGAAGGCAGAGCTTCTGCAGATCTCCGAGACCTGCGCGTGGGTGCCCAAAAAACCGGCCAGGACTTTCCGCGAAGCCCTTCAGTGCATGTGGTTCCAGCTGCTGATGCTGTCGCCTTCCACCACGCTTCCCGGCGGACGCTTCGACCAGATGATGTATCCGTACTACAAGGCGGATCTGGACGCCGGCCGCATCACCTACGAGGAGGCTCTGGAACTTCTGTGCCTGCTGCGCTTTAAGGACATGGAGCTGAACAGGACCTCCGGAAAGATGAACCGCAAGAAGAACGCGGGCTTTGCAAAGTGGCACAACTTCCTGATCGGCGGCGTGAAGGAGGACGGCACGGACGCTTCCAATGACATCTCCTACATGCTGCTCGAAGCTGCCCTGATCACCCGCACCCCGCACCACACCATCACTCTGTGCGTCGCGGACTGCACCCCGCACGACCTTATCATGAAAGGCGTTGAGTGCCAGGTGGCAGGTCTTTCTATGCCGGCCTTCATTTCCGACGCTTCGTACATCAACTTCTTTACTATGCACGGCGTGTCCATAGAGGACGCCCGCGAGTACGCCATCACAGGCTGCCTGGATGCCAATCTGCCCGGAAAATCAAGGACCGGTCCCGTCCCCATGACCATCATGACCATGATCTTCGACATCATGCGCCACAACGGCTGGGGCGTCCGCACCAATCAGCAGGTAGGCATCAAGAGCGGCGATTTCTGCAGCTTTAAGAGCTTCGACGAGCTGTGGGAAGCCTGGAGAAAGCAGTTCGAGTACTGCATCTCCGCGGTCTGCGAGCGCAACAACGTTGAGATAAAGATCACCCAGGAGATACTTCCCGATCCGCTGCGTTCCGCGCTGATGCAGAACGGCATCGAGTCCGGAAAGGACATCTGGTGCAGGCACGACATACCCTTCGACAACACCGCCTCCGTCTGCTCTATCGGAATGGTCAACGTCGGTGACTCCATGGCTGCCATCAAAAAGCTCGTCTTCGACGACAAGAAGTACACCATGAAGCAGCTCTACGACGCCCTCGAGGCCGACTGGGTCGGTTACGAAGACATGCAGAAGGACTTCCTTGCCGCACCCAAGTACGGCAACGACGATCCTTACGTGGACAAGATCGTGGCGGACCTTTACAAGATGCTCGCGGACTACGTCGTCACCAAGCCGACCATCACCGGAGGAACTACCGTTCCCTGCGGAAT
>CAMYWZ010000202.1 GCA_947302945.1 uncultured Bacillota bacterium | reverse complement strand
CAGATAAGTAGGGAATTATGTCAAATCACAAATGCTATAATCAAAATACCTGAAACGCTTTCTGACAGGAGGATAAGATTATGCCGAACAAAGATAAGACGATTGCAGTAAATGCGGAAACGCTCAATAAAATGTCCAATGGCACTCTGCAGGAACTGATCGGTGTCTTGCAGGAGCAGGTCGGAAACATAAAGCTCGATAAAGAGGCAAGGGAAGAACTCAAAGAAAAGCTGGGTGTTGACGACAAGACCGCTAACGGCTGGAATACTGCAGGTGATGTCCTTAAGATGGTCGATACTTTCGAGATGCTTGCTGACCATCCGGATGTTGCAAAAAAAGTCGTTGATACTGTTCTTGGCCTGCTCGGAACGATCTTTCCTGTTGCACTTATCGGAAAGACTCTCCTGGCTAATGTGCCCGAGGAAATATACGCAAAACTCATGCGCGTATTAGCTTTTACTGATCCTGTTCATCTTGCGCATAAAGCTACGGGGGCTGCAGGCGCGAAAACACTTCAGAATGCAGTAGAACTTTCACAATACGCCGAGAGCCTCCTGACAATGCCTGAAGGCTATGACTGTTCACTCGTTATAGTTGCAAAAGACGACTTGATCGCACAAGCAATGGCTCAGTTGATAGAGCGCAATGATGATACCGAAGAAGGTGTTGTAGGCACAAAAGACGTCTCGGTCTATGCTATTGTCGCTGATGAGAAATACTATCAGAAAGTCCTTGCAGGACGCGTTGCCGGACAGAAGAAGTTATTTATAGGCAACCTCAAGAGCTCCGAAAATCTCCGCAGGTCATCGGTCAAAAAGTTCGAACAGTATGGCGTCTCGTACGGCTGGGCCGGCACGGATGCTTATATTGCATGTGATACAAAGAAGCTCGATAAGAAAGCCGATTATGAGGCTTTCCTTAAGGAGATCGAAGAAGTCGATTTCGACAAGCTCGACAAGGGCAATGCCAGATTCAAAATGAGTATCGCCAATGCCGCCAAGATTGCCTTTGCAACACCGATACTGCTAAAGGACGCATATGATTACCAGGTCAAGGTAACGCGCCAGCAGCTGATCTACGGCATCTACCGCTTATACTATGAAGGCCTCGGCAGTTTCCTGAAAAGCTGATAAGAGTGTTTTCTTCTAAATAAACGCGGGCCTTGGGGCTCGCGTTTTTCGTGCCCCCGGCATGTTACAATAAACATGTATTTCCTGAGGGGGGCTGCGCTATGCAACAGATAATTGATTTCATTACCGGACTGCTGGGCAAGATCGACGACTTCATGTATTACCCCATCCTGCTTGTGGTGCTCTGTGTCGCGGCGCTTTACTTCACGATCAGGACAAAGCTCGTGCAGGCCAGGCACTTCAGGGAATCGATAAGGATCATAATGGATAAGCCGGCCGACTCCACGGGCCTGTCGTCTTTCCAGGCACTGATGGTATCGACCGCATCGCGCGTCGGCACGGGAAACATCATCGGCGTTTCCACCGCGCTCTGCTTAGGCGGCCCGGGCGCCGTTTTCTGGATGGCCATAATGGCATTCCTGGGCGCTTCTTCAGCATACCCTCGCGCAGATCTACAAGAAAAAGAATCACAAGACAGGCGACTGCTTCGGCGGCCCCGCTTACTACATCGAGACCGCGCTCCGCAACAAATTCCTGGCAGGCGCTTTCGTCATCTTCCTCATAGCAACTTACGCCGTCGGCTTCAACCTCCTCTGCTATTACAACCTGCAGTCATCCTTTGAGATCTACGGCTTCTACGACGCAAAGATCACGCCCTGGATCATCGGCGGCGTCCTCGCAGTCCTCGTTGCCGTCTGCCTTCTTGGCGGCGGAAAACGAATCGTCTCCGTCACCGAGAAGCTGGTCCCGATCATGGGCGTCGTCTACGTCCTCGCATCCCTCATCGTGCTCTTCGTCCACATCAATCTCCTGCCTTCGGTCATCGTCATGATCTTCAAGGACGCATTCAACTTCAAGGCCATCTTCGGCGGCCTCAGCGGCTCATGCCTGATCTACGGCATCAAGCGCGGCCTCTACTCAAATGAGGCCGGCGTCGGCTCCGCGCCTAACGCCTCCGCTGCCGCCAACGTCTCCCACCCGGTCAAGCAGGGCCTCGTGCAGATGCTCTCCGTCTACATCGACACACTCCTTCTCTGCACCGCCACAGCCTTCATGTGCCTCTGCTCCGGCATCGTCCCCACCGAAGATATCAGCGGCGCGCCCTACGTCCAGAACGCCCTCTCCACAGTCTTCGGCGGCTTCGGCCCCATCTTCATCACGATATCTCTCGCGCTCTTCGCGTTCACGACCCTCATCGGCAACCTCTTCTACGTAGACAACGGCCTCGCCTACCTCAACGGCAAGAAAATGCCCGGCAAGAAATTCATGACCTGCTTCCACCTCATCTGCGTAGTCGTCGTCTTCGTCGGCGCCGTCACCCCCATGGATGCCGCCTGGGCCCTCGCCGACATCACCATGGGCGGCATGACCCTGATCAACCTCCCGTCCTGCGTCATCCTCGGCAAAACCGTCATCCTCGCCCTCAAAGACTACGAGCGCCAGAAGAAAGCAGGCCTGGAGCCGGTTTTCCTGGGCAAGAGCATCGGGCTCGATGTGAGCAAGCTGGATTTTTGGAAGTGAGTTGGGGTTCCCTCTGAGATAAGCCGTCTGATTTAGCTTTTGTACAAGCAAATGTACAAGCGTGTATGTACAAACTGATCTCTACGCATAAGTAACCGCAAAACTAACCGCGTCGCGTATGTTTTAGCGTGTATTTGAGGTTGTTTTAGTGGATTTAGCCGCAAAACTAACCGCAACGCATATATTTTAGCGGTGATTTGAGGTTGTTTTCGCGGGTTTAGCCGCAGAATCACCCGCACTGCATACAGTTTGCGGTGGTTTTTGGAAAATGTACGGCACATGTACCGACCGATCGGTACAAACGTCGGTACATTTCGGCTTTTTTTGGGGTGGTGACTAAAATGATGACCTTTCAGCCCGAAATGGTCGCCAGAAAAGTCATTTTCGCCTTGTGATGACCAAAGTGATGACCGTTTTGCTCGAAATGGTCACCAAAAAAGTCATCAGCACCCGAATAAGCCGCTCGCCTTCACCCTTCCAGCCCGTTATGTCCGTACTTCACATCCCACTCCTTCATCACCCCGACCGACAGGTCGACCACCTGGT
>CAMYWZ010000201.1 GCA_947302945.1 uncultured Bacillota bacterium | reverse complement strand
CCACACCAGCGGCATATAACTGGGAATGTCGGGCACCACCCTGAAAGACAAGGACTTTCAGACCTTCCTCGCAAACGACTCCGTTGCAGCCCGCACCCGGGGAGTTTCGCCCCTTGTCACTAAAAAGATCAACGGCTATACCTGGTACACCTGCAGCAACAGCCGTTTCTATTACTACGCCGCGGAATTCGCCGGCCGCGCATACGAGATCGAGATCTACTACGCTTCAGACGCCGACGGCGTCACCCTCGAAGACACCCGAAGCCTCCTCGAGAAGACTCTGTTCTTCGAATAGCTATCCGTAGTATTCCCTGCTGAAGCAGTAGAGTTCGGCACAGGCGTCCCACATGTTTTCGGGGGACATGCCCATGACTGCGGGAAGCCATCCGCCGCCCTTGGCGTATATTTCCACGTTCTTCCTTACGATCTGCACGATCTCGTCATGGCTGCAGGGCTTGCGCGGGACGAGCCCCTCGAAGGCTGTGTTGAAGCCCAGTTTGTCTCCGTAGAGCTTCTTGTACTGCGGGGTGTCGTTGACGCGGCGCTGCAGCTGCATCAGGTCGGGGCCGAGCTCGCAGAACGCTGTCATGAACTTGTTTACCTTGCCGCAGTTGTGGAACTGGTACAGCTTGCCGAGGCTGTGGACGTGGTCTATGATCTTCTTTGTCGGCTCAAACAGCAGCTCGTACATCATGTCCGGCGAGAAGAATGCGTCCCTCTCGGTGCCCCAGTCGTCGTGGACGGTAAACATGTCCGCGGGGTAGAGGCTGCTGAGCTTGTCTATGAGCCATATCATCCAGTCCGCGAAGCGGTCGAAGAAGGCGCGGCTTGCCTCGGGCTCCACGTACATTGCCTCGAGGGCGTCCGAAAAGCTGCCCAGAACGTCCGAGAGCGCCTGAAACGGGCCGTGGTAGATGTCCAGATGCAGCACCCTTTCCGGGTCGTATTTGGTCTTCATGTAGTTTTCGGCGTGCTCCTCGAGGTTCCACTCGTGAAGGTCGGGGAACTTTATCTGCTCCTCCCACTTGAGGATGTCGTCACAGATGCGGGTGCCTGGAGTCATGCAGGCGCCGCCGGCATTGCGGTCGAAGGTCCAGCTGTTGCCGAAGGCGTCCAGGTAGGTGTAGCGGCTTTTGTTCGCGGAAAGGTCCGGGCCGAGCTGATAGCCCTCCGGTCCCTTGTCGGCAATGTGAGCCATGTGCAGTTCCTGCATTTCAAGCGCCGGGAACGGGACCCACTTCGGGTCCTGATGCCTAAACGCGCGGTAAAAATTCTCCTTTACAGAGATCGGCCTGTCGAAATCGGGGAGATCCACATGCATCGCCCCGAAGGAAATCTGGGCCTTGTTAGGCTTTCCCGCGCCAAACGGGGGTCTGTCACGCTTCATGGGAGTACTCGTGTGCGGTATATTCAGAACTTCTTTTTCTTAATGAAACTGTAGATGAGGAAGGCGCAGAGAACGATGAAGAGCGAAAGGTCGTACAGAAAGTTCTTGCTGCCGAAATTCGAGAGCCCCGTGTAGAGCGTGTCTATGAGAGACATGCCTGTTATCGCGAGCAGGAAGCCGTTCTTGAGCTTTTCCGACTTTTCGTTCTCCTCAGCTTCCACCGCTTTCTGCAGCGATTCGAGTATGGCTTTGCTGCTGCGGTTGCGCTCTGTGATGACGGGCACGCCCAGGTCTTCCGAAAGCAGCCTTATCTCCTCCTGTATCGTGGCCCACTTGAACATGGAGACGTCGTAGAGGACTGTGGACTGGCTGAAGGCCGAGTCTATCTTCTTCAGCTCCTTTTTGATCTCGTCCGACTTGATCTTTTCCCTGCCGGCCTTGCGGCTGAGCTCCATGAGGCGGTGGTTTATGTCTGTGGCGGAGGCGTCGCGAAGGAGTATCTGCTCCACGAAGTAGATCTCCGAGGTCTGGTAGTCTATGCGCTTGTCATTGGAAGGCTTTTCGGCCTCCGTGCTGACTTCGAGAAGGGTGGTGGCAGACGCGTAAGTTCTTGAACCCGAGTACTGGCTGCGGTTCTGATGGCGGACCTTCTCCAGGAGCACTCCCTCCACGCTGCCGTCGTGGGGCGTGAGCTCGTTGGCAAGGCAGTGGACGCATTCCTGCTCGGAGGGGTTTCCGTACGCGAAGACCGCGGAACGCTTAAGGCCGGTAACGTTGATGTCCAGCTCTTTGAGGTATTCGGCTTCCGAAATGAATTCGCTGCGGCCCTCCGGCCTGATGTAGACTTCGTCGTTGCCGTAGCACTCCAGCATCTGCACGCCGTCGTCGGAGTTGGGGATGTAGATCTCCAGGACGCAAAGCTTGGTGCTCTTGTGAAGGGCGAGCATGCAGGAAACACCTTCTTTGATGATATCGTCCTGGCGGGGCATGTCCTCGTCGTGATCGAAGCGCAGCGCCGCGGTGCCGAGGTTGTAGCGCGCTATCTCCTGCTGGGCGGCCTCGCTCATCTCTCTGGAGACGTTTTTGACCATGGCGTCTATGAAAAACTGAGTCTGGGCAGAATCGCGCACGGGCAGGGGCGCGAGGGCCTTCCCGTCCGTCCTGTCGCGCCGGCCGGGGATCATGAGGACTATGTCGCAGTCGGTCATCATTCTGAAGCCTGACAAATCTTTTTTATCCATTTTTGCTCCTTGCACTACCATTTTCTCTGATTTTATTGTAACATAAATCGATATGAGTGCGAGATTAAAAACAACAGCAATAAAAGAAAACAGCCCCCAGGCCGCGCTTGCGAAAAAGCTTTACGAGGAAGCCTTCCCCAGGATCGAGAGGATAGATTTTTCCCTGCTGCTTGCCTGCGTGAAGACCGGCAAAGCGGAGTTCTTCGCCTACAGCGACGGCGGCACCTTCGTGGGCTTCGCTTTCGTCCTGCTGCCACGGAAATACGCCTACCTGCTTTTCTGCGCCACGCAGGCGGAGCTGAGGAGCCGCGGATACGGCGCGGCCGTCATCAAAAAGCTCCGCAAGAGGTACCCGGACCGCATCCTCGTGCTGGATATCGAACCCATGTCCGACACCGCTGAAAACAGCGAACAGCGGTGCCGCAGATACATGTTCTACTACAACAACGGCTTCAGGGACACAGGCTTCGAGATGCGCGATGAGACCGGCGACTACCGCATACTCACCGACCGCGAAGGCTTCGACCTTCCCGCCTTCACCGAAAGCTACGGTATACTCCCGGAGATCTTCGAAGGAACCGAGATCGAGAC
>CAMYWZ010000200.1 GCA_947302945.1 uncultured Bacillota bacterium | reverse complement strand
TGCCAAGGCCCGGTCCAGGCCGCAGGACAGAAACAGGACGGCCAGCAGCCTAAACAGCCCAAGCAGCAAGCCTCCGGACAGAAACAGCCGCGTGAAGGCCAGCCCGAGCAGCAGAGCGGAGCCCAGAAAAAGAAGAACAGCCGTCACCGCTACTACAGGCATAAAAAGCCCTCCGGACAGCAGCACTCCTCCGAGTCCTGAACGGAACCAGAAGATATATGAAGAGCCGCCGGCATGCAAGCCGGCGGCTCTCTCCTTATGCGCTTTTCTTCCGATCGTTTCCGGTATCTCTGCTCAGACGTATGCGACGGTCTCCCCGATCCCCTTCCTGCTCGAATGGTTGGGCAGCGGGCCGGCGCCTTCCGCGGCGTAGCCCAGATCCATCGCCATCAGGACCTCCTCGTTTTCAGGCAGGCCCAGCGTCTCCGCCATGACTTCGGAATCGAGGAAATTGAGCCAGCAGCTGTCGACGCCTTCGTCCGCGGCGGCCAGGATCATGTGGGTCGCGACTATCGCCGCGTCCTCCGCTCCCGAATCCCTCTTCCCTCCGGGATAGGTGAACACGTTGTTCTTATCGAAGGCAACGACGAGCACCGTGGGCGCTCCGTACCTGCACGGGGTGACCTTGTCTATCTTCGCAAGCGTCTCCGGGTCGCGGACGACGTATACCCGCTGCTCCTGCAGGTTCTTCGCCGTCGGCGCCAGTCTCCCCGCCTCCAGTATGGCGTCCAGCTTTTCCTGTTCCACCTGGCGGTCCGAATACTTCTTGCACGAATATCTCTTTCTTATGACTTCCCTGAATTCCATTTCAGCCCTCCATTATCTTCAGCGCGAACTCGGCCGCGTTCTCCAGGTCTTCCTGATTGGGCTTTCCCTTGTGAACTCCCTTGAACTCGCCCCTGCAGTGGAACTCCCGGTCGTCCACCGGGATGCCGACTTTCGCGGCTTCGGCCTTTACCTTTTTCAGCGTCGAGTTCAGCATGGCGGCGGAGCCGAAATTGACTATCCTGCCCACCTTGCTTTTATCCAGCGTCCTTATGAATTTCCTGACTTCCGGATCTATGGAGAACGCGTAGTAGGAGTTTCCCAGGAAGAGCACGTCCACCGGCTCCTCCACGGGCGACGTCAGGGGCAGCGCCACCGCGCCCACGGCGTCGGCCACGGCCTCGGCGAGGCGCTTCGTGTTGCCCGTCTTCGTATAGTATCTGACAGCTATCTTCATTCCGCCGTACCTCCTCTTTCAAATACCGGAGCGCTTACAGAGCCGCCTCCACTGCTTTTCTTACTTCCTTCATATCTGCCGTGGGCTCGAACCTCGCGATCACGTTTCCCTCTCTGTCCGTAAGGAACTTGGTGAAGTTCCATCTGATGTACGCCTTGTCGCCGAAAGCCCTGTTGTTCATGTCGGAGAACTTCTTCAGCGCGGCGTTCTTGAGGCCCTTGCCGAAGCCCTCGAAGGGCTTTTCCGTCGCCAGGAACGCGTAGAGCGGATCTGCTCCGTCGCCGTTGACGTCGATCTTTGCAAACTGAGGGAACTCGGTGCCGAACTTCAGCGTGCAGAACTCGTGGATCTCGTCGTCCGAGCCAGGCGCCTGATTGGCGAACTGGTTGCAGGGGAAGTCCAGTATCTCGAATCCCCTGTCCTTCAGATCCCTGTACATCTCCTCCATGGGCTCGTAATGGGGCGTGAAGCCGCAGCCGGTGGCCGTATTGACTATGAGGAGCACCTTTCCCCTGTACTCCGACAGGCTCACGTCGGAGCCCTGTCTGTCCTTTACCGTGAAATCGTATACCGTCATGTTGTCATATCTCCTTTCAGAGCGTTATTTACCGTTTTTCTGGGCGCTGAGCAGTTCGTACAGCAGCGAGTAGAGCGCCGCCGCCTTCTCCCGGGGCAGGTCTATGCTACAGCCGACTTCCCGGGGCACGTCCTTCGCCTTTTCCTGCAGGGCTCTCCCCTCTTCCGTGAGGGTCAAGACTACCACCCTGTCGTCGTCCGCGCTGCGATTCTTCTCGATGTATCCGGCCTGCTGCATCTTCTTGAGCAGCGGCGAGAGCGTTCCGCTGTCCAGCATGAGCTTGTCGCAGAGCTCGCCCACCGTTATCCCGTCCTTTTCCCAGAGGACCAGGAACACCAGGTACTGGGTGTACGTAAGGCCCAGCGGCTTCAGCACGGGCGTATACAGGTTAATGACGTTCCTGGCGGCCGCGTAGAGCGGGAAGCACAGCTGGTTCTCCAGTTTCATCGCCTCTCTGTAGTCGTATCCCACTGCCTTCACCTCCGTTATCTTTTAAGCAATTATATTTTATCAAATATTTTTCTGATGTCAACCCTTTTTTTCAAAAAAAGACGCAGAAAAGCGTTTCCGCCCTTCTGCGTCCGATATCTATCCTTCTTCAGCCGGATCTTTTATTCCATGTTGTCCAGAATGTGAGCCGCGGCGTGTCTTCCCGAGTACACGCAGTACCCTATCATGCCGCCGGACATCTGGTAGTTGTATGTCTCCTTGTAGAGCTTGCATGCGTCGACGCCGGTGGCGTAGAGGCCCTTTATGGGTTCTCCCTTCGTATCTAGGACCCGGTTGTCCAGGTCCACGTCTATGGCGCCGATGGTGGTCAGGATCTCCATCCCCTGCCTTATGGCGTAGAAGGGGGCCTTTTCCACCGGGAACAGGTGGTCGGCGTCCTTCTTGTAGTCCTCGTCCTTTCCGGCTCTGCAGAGGGCGTTGTATCTCTCCACCGTGGCGCAGAGCCTGTCGGCGGGAAGGCCGGCGGCCTCGGCGAGCTCGCGGATGGAGTTCGCTCTGAACACGGCTCCGTCGTTCTTGTCGGCGGCCGCGTCCAGCTCCTCCCTGAGCTTCGGAACGGGATCGCCCTTGTAGAAGCTGAGGAATCCGTTGATGATCCCGTTCTGGACCAGCATGTCCACGTTGCCGCTGTCCAGGACGACGTAGGTGGCCTTCTGGGCCATCATGGCGTTGTTGGAGAGAGCGGTCAGCTTCTTCATCTGAAGGTCCTCGGCCACGAATCTGACTCCCTCCTCGTTCACGAGAAGGAGCGGCTGGAAGCAGGTGCCGAGCGCCAGCTGCGTCACGGGAGGATATCCCACCGGGGTCATCTTGCCGAGGAACGCGGTGGAGGTCTGCGCGGCTCCCGCAGAGAGGGCCATCTCGATGCCGTCTCCGGTGTTGTCGCTCATCTTGCCCTTGGCCAGGGACGCGTCGTAGCCGGTGAGCTT
>CAMYWZ010000199.1 GCA_947302945.1 uncultured Bacillota bacterium | reverse complement strand
GAGGCATCTTGCGGTGTCGAAGACGGTGAGCGGAGGGCGCACGCGCTCGACGGTCTGGTGATGCTCGCAAGCTGCGACAAGATAATCCCCGGCATGCTGATGGCTGCCGCAAGGCTGGACATACCCTCGCTTCTCGTGGCAGGCGGTCCGTCCATCTCTTCGCCTTCGTTCAGGGATAAGAAGAAGATCAATTCCACAACCATCTCCGAGGCCTACGGCCTCTACACGAAGGGCGAAGTTTCCGAGGAAGAGCTTGAAAAGCTCACAACCACCTGCATTATGAGCTGCGGCTCGTGCCAGTTCATGGGGACTGCAAACACCATGTGCTGCTTTGCCGAAGCCCTCGGCATGTCGCTTTCGGGAAGCGCCCTGATCCCCGCGGCCTATCTTGAGAGGAAACGCGCCGCGTTCAGAAGCGGCGAAAAGATAATGGAGCTGGTGAGTAAGGGAATCACGGCCCGCCGTATAATGAGCTGGGAAGCCATAGAGAACGCCATAATGGTCCTGATGGCCGTAGGCGGTTCCACGAACGCCGTTATACACACCTGCGCCCTCGGGCACGAGCTCGGCTTTGACGCGGACCGCGTGATGGACGCCTTCGACAGGCTGTCCGTGATACCTCACATAGCGAAAGTCTCCCCGGCCAGCACCGAATTCGACTGCGAGGACCTTTATAAAGCCGGCGGCATTCCCGAGGTGATGAGGCAGCTTAAGAGCAAGCTGCACCTCGGAGTGATGACTGCCGACGCTGCAACGCTTGAAGAAAACCTTGAAAACTTCTCGCCTCTGCTGCCTGTGGACAACGAGCTCATCAGGCCGCTCGACAGGCCGTACAGCACTCTCGGCGGCCTTGCCATCATGCGCGGCAACCTGGCTCCGGATACAGGCGTCGCCAAGCCCGCGGCAATAGCCGAGGAAGTCCGCCGCTTCACAGGGACCGCCATCTGCTTCGACGGCGAGCACGATTGCCTCGAAGCCATTAAAGCAGGAAAGATCAGACCCGGCCACGTCGTCGTTGTGCGCTACGAAGGCCCCAAAGGCGGCCCCGGCATGAGGGAGATGTACCTCACGCTCAAGATGCTCAACGGCCAGGGGCTGGCAAAGAGCACCGCGCTGATCACCGACGGCAGGTTCTCAGGCACAAACAACGGCTGCTTCGTGGGCCACATCTCGCCCGAAGCCGCGGAAGGCGGCCCCATAGCCCTCGTCCGCGACGGCGACAGCATCACCATAGACGTCTACGAAAAGCGCCTTGAGCTGCACGTCTCAGACGATGAGCTCGCGAGCCGCAGGGCAGAGTGGACCTACACTCCTCCTGCAGACGTTCCGCCCGGACTGCTGCGCCGCTACGCTAAACTCGTTTCATCCGCAAACAAAGGAGCGATACTGGAATAATGGAAAAATACAAAGTGCTGGACCCGAGAGGGCTGTTCAACGACATCATGCAGGCGCCGCTTTCGAAGCGCCCGAAAGACTACAGCGGAAAGACGATATACATCATCGAATCATGGGGTAAAAACTCGGGATTTGAAGAGATCATCGAAAGGATAAAAATCCGCTTTGCAGCAAAATATCCGGGTGTAAAGTTTCTTAACGCGCAGCGCGTCATGTACTCAGCGGACGATCCGAAGCTGTGGGCGGAAGTGAAGTCCGCCGCGGATGCGTTTATCTATGTGGCCGCGCCTTCGTGTTCCACGACCGCATACGCCATGACCTGGCCTGCCAGAGCTCTGGAGCGCTTCGGCCTTCCGGGCGTGGTGCTGATCTATAAGTATTTGGAAGAAAACGCTCTGATGTCCCAGGACCGCGAGGGCATGAAGATACGCTACGTGGACGTTCATTACCCCTGCGAGCAGCTTTCTGAAGAAGAAAAGGACGCTGTCGTCACCCGCGTGGACGAAGCCCTGACAAGGGAGCCTTCAGGCGACGAGCTGACGGAGGGCGTCAGGACCCCTCAGCCTCCCGCGAGGATAGCTTTCGAGGGCAGCTTCAGCGAGATCAACGACTACTATTACGAAAAGGGCTGGACGGACGGCCTTCCCATCGTTCCCCCGACCGAGGAAAAGGTCGCGGAGATGCTCAAAGGCACGTCGCACTCTCCGGACGAGGTGGTATGCACCCAGATGGCACCGGAGGGCCGCAAGGTAACGGTCGAAAAGGTGGCTGTCAATGCGGTCATGGCCGGCGCGGAGCCCTCGTATCTCCCGGTCATCATCACTGCCTGCGAGATAATGGGCCGCACCCAGCGCTATCACGCCTCTACCAAGTCCACGAACTCCTTCAGCTACATGCAGGTGGTGAACGGACCGATCAGGGACGAGATCAGAATGAACTCAGGCGTTTACGCCCTGGGCCCCGGAAACAAGGCCAATGCGGTGATAGGCAGGGCACTGAGGCTCGCGCTGATAAACCTCGGAGGAGCCGAGGTCGGGGTAAACCTCATGGGCGTGCAGGGCAACGTGGGCAGCTACACCTTCTGCTTCGCGGAAAACGAGGAAGCCTCGCCTTGGTGTTCGCTTGCCCAGGCACAGGGCTTTGGGAAGGACGAGAGCGTTCTGACCATGTTCACCGGCGGTTTTTCGCACAGCGGCAACTACATGTTCGTCAAGGGCATGGATCAGATGATGAAGAGCCTCATGTCCTTCGAGTACCTGGCAGGTTGGACGCTGCTTCTCGCTCCGAAGAGAGCTAAGGAGCTTGCGGAAGCCGGATTCGATACGCGGGAGAAAGTCCTGGACTACCTCTGGAAAGCCGCGTCCATGACCATAGGGGAAATGAAGGCCCGCGGCCACTATGACCGCCAGATCGCAAGAGACCTGAAGATGGGCACCGGCAAGTACCCGAAAGAGTACGCCGATCTTCCTGACGACGCCATGGCGCCTGTTTTCGCCAGAAGCACCATAAACGTCGTTGTAGTCGGCGACCCCGAAGGTACCAACGTCATGCAGGGCTGGATGATGTACAACGCAGACTCCGCATCGATAGACAAGTGGAGGTAGACAGAAAAAAGCCCCTGACGGGGCTTTTTGGTTTAAGGATTTCGCAGGCAGGTGCTCAGCAATCGGAACCTTCACGGAGCTTGTTGACTTTTTCCCAGCTTCGGGTGATCTCGAGGCTGTAACCATTGTCACGGGCAAACGCATTGGCGTCCCATACATCGTTGAATCTGCCTTTGACTTCACCGGTATTGTCGTCGAGGACCTCCCACTGCAGGCCGCTGTTGAAAGCTTCCGCTGTG